>CAMWUS010000015.1 GCA_947177495.1 uncultured Clostridia bacterium | reverse complement strand
GTCTCGATCGGGCACATTCTTCCGTAGTGCGAATAGTGAACGTCGCGGACTTCGAAAGTTGCGCGGTCTCTGTTCAAACCGCCGGGACCGAGCGCGGAGAGCTTTCTCTTGTGGGTAAGCTCTGCGATCGGGTTGGTCTGATCCATGAACTGCGAGAGCTGGGAAGAACCGAAGAATTCGCGGATAACTGCGGAAATCGGACGCACGTTGATGAGGCTCGACGGCGTGACTTCCATGGGATCTGCGGTCGCCATTCTCTCTTTAATGAGACGCTCCAAACGGGACATACCGATGCGGAGTTGGTTTTGAAGCAGCTCGCCCACCGAACGTACGCGGCGGTTGCCGAGGTGGTCGATTTCGTCCACCGTGCCGATGCCGTACTGCAAGTCGAGGTTGGTGGAAACTGCCGCAACAACGTCGTCTACCGTAATGCACTTGTGGTTGAGTTTTTCCACAAGGGGTTTGATCTTCTTCTTTTCTTCGGGCGTAACGCCGAGCACGCGGCTCTCGTTATCGAGGCTGACCGTCGCGTTCACGCTCGTAGGAACGTCTTCACGCGCAAGCAATTCGTGGAATACGCAGCACGCCTCGACGAACTTCAAACGGTTGTCCTTGCGGCGCTCGCGGTTTTTCTTCTCTTCCTGCTTCTCGTCCGCCTCGGGCGCGACTTCGCGGGTGTTGTATACGTCGTTGATTTGGTCGATATACTTGTCCGCAACCTCTTCAATGGAAAGCGTTTTGCACTCTTCCGCAAGCACGCGGGAGAATACGAAGTTGGGATAGTAAACGGTTTTCAAAAGCCCGAACGCCTTGGGATTCTTGTCCGACAACGCGGCGAAGTCCACCGTCTTGTTGGAAATGATCTTGTGGCGAATCTCTCCGTCCACGGGGTCGTTGACGAGTACGAAGATCTCGCCGATACCCGCGTTTTGGATTTCGCGTGCTTTCTCCTCGGAAATCGTCTCCCCTTTGGTGGCGAGGATTTCGCCCGTTTCGGGATGAATGACGTCGTCCGCAACGCGGCAACCGGGCAAACGGTACGCGAGGTTGAGCTTTTTATTGAACTTGTATCTGCCCACCTTGACTACGTCGTAACGGCGGGGATCGAAGAACAGATTGAACAGGTGCTGACGAACGGATTCCTCGGTGGGAACTTCGCCGGGGCGCAGTCTTCTGTACAATGCGATCAAACCGTCCGATTCCGACTTGATGGGAGGGTTGTCCTTCTCGTCTTTATCGATGGTAGCGGCAATCATCTTGTCGCCGCCGAACAGCTCTTCCAACGCGCGGTTGGAACCATACCCGAGCGCACGAAGCAGAACCGTAGCCGTGAGCTTGCGCTTGCGGTCTACGCTTACCCACAAAACGCCCTGCGGGTCCTGCTTGAATTCGAGCCAAGCGCCGCGGTTGGGAATCACCGTGGTTTCGTAGATTTGTTTGCCCGTCTTGTCCGTTTCGGCAACGTTGTTTACGCCGGGGGAACGAACGAGCTGAGAAACGATAACACGTTCCGCACCGTTGATGATAAAGGAACCGTTGTCGGTCATAAGCGGGAAATCGCCCATGAAAACGTCCTGCTCCAAAATCTCGTCCTTCACCTTGTTGACAAGGCGCGCCTTTACCCGAAGGGGAAGCGCGAAAGTAGCGTCGCGGTTGCGGCACTCTTTCTCGTCGTACTTGGGGCTCTTCCCGAACTCGTGGTCGAGGAAGTACAGCTCGAAGTGGTCGGAAAAGTCGGTGATGGGAGAATAGTCCTCAAAGATCTCCGAGATCCCCTCGTTGATGAAAGTTTGGTAGCTTTCCCGTTGAATTTCAACGAGGTTCGGGATGTCGATTACTTCGTTAATCGAACCGAACTTTCTGCGTTCCGTCTTTCCGTACTTGTGAATGGGTAAATTCATTCGTCAATTCAACTCCTTTTTTATTCGTTGTTATCATTGGCGATCTACCGAGTATATCTTTTCATCGATAAAAATCGAAATGTTTCCAAAAATTTCGTTTCTCCCCTTTACATTCGGGGAAAAATTCGCTATAATAATGTGGAAAGCAAACGGCGAAAAATCCAAGATATTTCAGCCAAGATTGCAAACTACCACAGTATAGTGATACAGTATGTTATTATAAACCTCAAAACGGGTATTGTCAACCTCTTTTGAGAGGAAAATTGTAAAATTTTTTTGAAAATTCCAAACTCGACGAATATCGACAAACATCGACAAGGGAGACAGGCATGAGGATAGACAAGTTTTTGAAAGTGTCGCGCATTTTAAAACGGCGCACGGTGGCGCGCGAAGCGGCGGATGCGGGAAAAATTTCGGTAAACGGACGGGAAGTAAAACCCGCCTACCGCTTGAAAATCGGCGACGAGGTGGAAATTGCGTTCGCAAACGGTAGCTTGCGCTTCCGGGTATTGGAGCTAAAAGAGACGGTGAAAAAGGACGAAGCTGCTTCCCTCTACGAGGTGCTCCCGTGATTTCGGTTATCATTGCCGCGGCAGGCAAAGGCGAGCGTGCGGGATTTGAAGAAAATAAAGTATTGAAAGAGCTCAACGGAATGCCCGTGCTCTGCTATTCCCTCTCCGCGTTTTCCGAATGCGGCGCGGACGAAATTTTAGTTACTGCCCGTGAAGAGGACGAAAAAGCAATTTTACCCCTTCTCGCCCCCTATCCGAATGCACGGCTCGTGCGGGGCGGAAAGACGCGCGGGCAATCCGTTTATAACGCTTTAAAAGAAGCAAAGGGTGAAATCGTGCTCGTGCACGATGCGGCGCGCCCCTTCGTAACGAAAAAAATCATACGCGACTGCATCGAATGCGTGAAAATGCACGGGAGCGGAGTTTGCGCGCTGCCCGCCACCGATACCACGGTAATTGCAAAAAACGGTGAAATTATTTCTTCCCCTGCGCGGGAAAGCGTTTTCACCGTGCAGACCCCGCAGGGGTTTTATAAGGACGAGCTACTTTCGGCGTACGAATGCGCGGTCGCGGAAGGCAAACAATTCACCGACGAGAGCGGCGTTTACGGCAATTATATAAAACCGCCCCGTCTCTTTTTAGGAGAACGGAGCAACAAAAAACTCACCTATCCCGAAGATTTCATGCCCGCCGAACGCGTGGGATTCGGCGTGGACACGCACGCCTTTTACGCCGACGGCGAAGGCGCGCCTTTCATTAACTTTATCACTTTGGGCGGCGTTCGGATCCCGTCCGAAAAAATTCTGAAAGCGCACAGCGACGGAGACGTACTCGTGCACGCACTCATGGACGCGCTTCTTTCCGCGGCGGGATTACGCGACATCGGCTACTACTTCCCCGACACGGACGAAAAGTACAGAGGCGCAAACAGCACGGAGCTATTAAAAGAAGTACTCGCGCGCGTGCGCGAGCGCGGACTTGTTCCTTACAACGTGAGCATTTCCGTGCTTGCCGAAACCCCTCGCCTCTCCCCGCATATCGATAGCATCAAGCAAAGTCTTTCCGAGCTTTTGCAAATCCCCGCAGAGCGTATCGGCGTAGCGGCAGGAACCAACGAAAAACTCGGCTATGTGGGCGAGAAAAAAGGCATTACTGTTTACGCGTATGTTCAAGTTCACGAAATTTTGCCTTGCAAAATTTCCGTGAGCTACTAACTTAGTTCTTTCAATTCAGTTGCAGGAGCGTTGAACATTCCTATCCCAAGTCAATAAGCCGCAAGCGTGCGGCAAATTGAGGGCGCTACCGCAAAAGCGCGGTTTTGCTCCGCGCAAGTAATTGTGACTTTAAGTTTAAAATACTTTCCGCGAGGAGGGTTGCCCTCCGCTGCGGGACACAATTTGCCACAAACCTGAGGCTTAATGACTTTTGATAGACGGGGTGCAACGCTCCTGTGAATAAGAGATAACAACAAAGAAAATAGCTCACGACTTTTTTCGCCAAGCGAAAAAAGTGTGAACCTAAAAGGAACTACTATGGCAAAATCGACAACGCAATTCGTATGCGCGGAATGCGGATACACATCCCCAAAATGGTTAGGGCGGTGCCCCGACTGCGGGAAATTCAACACCCTTGCCGAAGAGGCGATCGCCCCCGCGCAACCGACGAAGTTTAAGGGCGCGTTCCGCTCCACTTCCCGTCCCCTTCCCCTTTCCGAAGTGAAATACGAAAGCTACGAGCGGGTATCCTCGGGGATCTCCGAGCTTGACGTAGTGTTGGGTGGCGGTATTGTGCGCGGTTCACTCGTGCTTGTGGGCGGTGACCCGGGAGTAGGAAAATCCACACTGCTCACGCAGGTTGCGGCGCACCTTGCAAAAAATCATAAAGTACTGTATCTCTCCGCCGAGGAGAGCTGTTCGCAAGTAAAACTACGTTGCGAGCGGTTGGGGCTGAATTCCGACAAACTGCTGCTTTTAAACGAAACGAATATCGACGACGCAGAAGCCGCCCTTTCCGACGCGGAATACGTAATCGTGGACTCCATTCAGGCGGTGTATACCGACGCCCTCTCCTCTTCCGCGGGAAGCGTGGGGCAGGTGCGGGAATGCGCAAGCAAGCTCATGCGCATTGCAAAATCCAGAGGCATTACTTTCTTTATCGTGGGGCACGTTACCAAGGAAGGCACGCTTGCGGGTCCCAAAGTTTTGGAGCACATCATGGATGCGGTGCTGTACTTCGAGGGCGAGCGCACGGAAAGCTTTAAAATCCTCCGCGCGGTCAAAAACCGCTTCGGCTCCGTACAGGAAGTGGGCGTATTCGAAATGACGAGCGAAGGCATTTTCGGCTTAACGGACTATTCCGAACTCTTCCTCTCCGACGCACGCGGCGTGGCCGCAGGCGCGGTGGTAACCCCGAGCGAGACGGGCAACCGCTGTATGATGGTGGAACTGCAAACGCTCATGTGCAAAACCGCTTTCGGGCTTCCGCGCAGAATGGCGCTTGGGATCGATTTTAACCGCCTTGCCGTACTCGTTGCCGTGCTCGAAAAGCGTTGCGGGATTCCGTTGGGCGCGCAGGATATTTACGTGAACGCCATGGGCGGGATAAAGCTCAACGAGCCGAGCGCCGACCTTGCCGTTTGCGCCGCGCTTGCAAGTGCGGAAAAGATGATTCCCGTAGAAAAGTACACGGCGGTATTCGGCGAAGTGGGTTTAACGGGTGAAGTGCGCGCGGTGAACTATGCCGATAAACGCGTGAACGAGTGCTTGAAAATGGGCTTTAAGCGGGTGCTTCTCCCCGCGAAGAACATGAAAGCGTGCGAAAAATATAAGGACAAAATTGAGCTTGTTCCCGTTACCTACGTTTCGCAAATGATTAAAACACTATTTAAAAACGACTAAATTTTAGGAGCGCATATGAAAAAGTATTTTATCAGCATTTTGCTTTGTGTAATAACGGTTTTAACTTTAGCTTTCACCGCTTGCGGTAACGGGAAAGGCAACACGGTGTTGGAGTTTACTTACAGCTATTCCACCCCTTACGAATATTCGGACGAGAAAAGTATTTACTTTAATAAAGACTTTGATAGCATTACGTTAAACGCGTCGTTCGAAATCGAGGAAGGAGTTGCCGAACTGCGTATTCTCGACAAGCAGAGTGGCGCGGTCGTTTGGGAAAAGACGGCAGACAAAAAGGAAGATTTTGAAATCGAATTGAAAAGCATAACTGCGGACAGCGAATATATTTTTAAAATAGAAAGCAAGGAAACGAAGCACGTTCATTTAACGATTACCTCGCCCGAAAAGCTTGTCAAAAACAAAGAGAAACCGGAAGTAAAATAAATGGAAAGCGCTCGGACATTTCGTCCGAGCGCTTTTATATTGCAAATTTAATTTTTAACGGCGACGGCGCGGAAAATCTTTTTTCCCTGCGCCACAAAGTTTTGCTCGTATTCCGTAACGATATTTTCGGCGACGTATTCGCTATGATGCAAATCCCGCGTGATTTCCCCTACCGAGAAACCGTTCCCTGCGTATTGCTCCAACGAATAATCGAAGAACGGTTCGCTGTCCGTCTTTTGCTCGATGCTCCCGCCCTCTTTTAACAGGGTACGGTAAATTTGCAAAAAGCGCGGCGCGGTAAGACGCTGTTTTTCGCGGCTCGTTTCGGGAAGCGGTGTGGAGAAATTGAGATAAATTCTTTCCACGCTCCCCTCGGGCAAATAGCAAGGCAAAATTTCGGCGGGGATATTTAAAAAGCGTACGTTGGGAATGCCCTCCGCACGAATGCGCTCCATTGCCGTGAGCACCACGTTGGTGCATAGCTCCACCGCAAGAAAGTTGATATCGGGAAACCGCTTCGCCTTCTCGGCGATAAATCCCCCGTTACCGCACCCGACTTCGAGTTCGACGGGGTTTTTGTTCCCGAACAGCTTAGCATAATTTACGAGCGCGCGGTATTCCTCCGCCGCCTTTTTTAAATTCAAACAGGGTCTGCCCCGCGCAATTAAGAGCGCCGCGCAAGCCTCCATGCGCGGTTCCAAATTGCGCTTTCTACGCATTCTCATCAGTTTTTCCCCGTAGAGCCGAAGCCGCCTTCGCCGCGCACCGTCTCGGAAAGCTCTTTCGCTTCCTCGAACTCGGCAACATAATAGGGCGCGACGACGAGCTGAGCAATGCGGTCGCCGCCGTTTACCGTGCGGCTCTCCTTGCCGTGATTGTGGAGCGCCACCATAATTTCGCCGCGGTAATCGCAATCGATCACGCCGACCTTGTTAGCGGGCGCCAAGTCCTGCTTGCAGGCAAGTCCGCTACGGGCGTAAACAAGCCCTACTGTGCCTGCGGGCAATTCAACGGCAATGCCCGTATGTACGAACTTCGTCTCCCCCGCGGGAATTACCACGGTTTCCAAAGCGCATAAATCCGCACCCGCCGCAAACGCGGAACCGTAAACGGGCAACTTTGCCCTTTCGTCTAACTTTTTAACGTTAATTTTCATAGGTAAAGAATACTATACTGCCAAAAATTTGTCAAGAGCTTTTTCCCGAATGGAAGAAAAGCCCCGCATATGCACAAAATCAGGTTGCGTTTTGAAATCCGTCGAGCCAAGCATAAGCGGCTTGGCGGCTTTCAAATACAAAATACGGTTTCCCGCTCTCTGCCAACCAACTGAGTATCTCTCCCCGAACGTTGGTATTAAAATTTTTGATCCATACTTCAAAATCTTCGCGCACGATTTCGGGACAGCCCTCCGTCATGTCGGGACGGGTTTTGCCGCGATATTTCTCTGCCCGCGCATAGGCGTTTTTCAAACACTCTTCCGTAGGAAAATCCAAAAACACGGTTGCGTCGCAATAGGCGAGCCGTGTCCTGAGCGTTCGACGAAAATTTCCGTCCATCACCCAACTCGGCTTTTCAAGCTCTTGTTTCAAAAGCCGGTCGAATTCCTCTTTGTCGCGTTCTACCCAACCGGGCAGCCACCTAAGCTTGTCGAGATGGACGACGGGCAACCCGAAACGCTTTCCCGCTTCCAATGCAAACGTGGTCTTCCCCGCGCCGCCGCAACCGACGACCAATATTTTGCGATACGGAAATTTCTCCATAACCCTACCTCACGATTACCAATCTCTTTTTTGCGCGCGTGATTGCCGTGTACAGCCACTCTCTGCCGTTGTCGAAATAACCGCTCTCGTCGATGACTACCACAAAATCGTATTCCGAGCCCTGCGCTTTGTGGCAGGTAACGGCGTAAGCAAATTCGAAGCGACACACGGTGTCTTCACGCTTCACTTTGAACATGCGCAGAGCCGCAAGGTTTCCCTCGTGGACAAGCACACCGTTTTGTAGCAAACACGCCTTGTCGCCGTAACCGTGATGATAGCGACCGTGCGTAAACGCGCCCGCGTCGAAAGGTAGGTCATACACGGTGTTGTCCAAAAAGTCGGCGCGGAAGTCGAGCTGACCTAAGCCGTCCTCCTGCTCGCGCACGTTGTAGCATTTGCCGATAATGCCGTTTACGAGGTGGAAATTGCCCGCTTCATCCAACGGCTTGCTCCAATCGTTGAGCGTGCAAATAATTTTTTCGCCGTCGATGGGAAGAAGCGTTTCTCGCGAAATCCCAAGCATTTCCCGCACTTCCGAATTGACGGCGGAGCGCGTGCGGTTGGTTCCCACGATTACTTGATCTGCCTCAGAGAAGAGCTGTTCGCGCACTTCGCGCGTAAAACTCCTGCGGGGCATTATCAGCGTGCCGTTCCCGTAGTCGCCGTACGAGAGCAGTTCCCCCGCCCGTGCCTTTGCCGCCAAACGGACGATGGGGTTGTTCTCTTCCTGCCGCACGATGTGTTTAAGTGTCACACAGGGCATAGTGAGCAAGGTATTGCTTCCGCCCACGGGGGGAAGCTGAGCGGGATCGCCGCAAAACAGACACTTGATACCGAAGGAAAGTAAATCGCGCAGCACCTCGTCGGACACCATGGAAGTCTCGTCCACGACGATAAGGCGCAAATCCTTGTCGATTTTTTCCTTTTTGACGAAGCGGAGAAAGCGTTCGGAGATGACTTCTCCGTTTTCGTCCACCTCGATGTCCTCTTCCCGCGTGTAGATAAGGCTATGCACCGTACCCGCGGGCGTGCCGCCGCGAATGAGCACGGAAGCCGCCTTCCCCGTGGGCGCAACGAACGCAACGCTCTCCCCCGCGACAAGCCCCAAATCGCGCACGATATAATCCACGAGAAAAGTTTTGCCTGTGCCCGCATAACCGCACAGGACAAAAATCTGCGTATCGAGATGTAAAAACCACTCGCGAATGAGTTCCGCCGCGTCCGCTTGATCGGGCGTGAGCGCAAACTCCGTGCGGGGCGCAATCGACTTCATGGAAAAAGTATAGCACACCGCCCTACAAAAAGTCAAACGTTTTTTCGGATTTTGATATTTTAATAATAAAAAACCCGCCGAAGCGGGTTTTTTGTCTGATATCAAATATAGACGTTATAACATAAAACACGTTAAAAGCACCAAAGAAAAATCATATAATCCGTGTGCGATAATAAGCGACAACAGCGAGCAGTCTTTTATAAAATATTTGCAATATCCGAATACCCATCCGATAAGAGTAGTAAGCAGTACTTGGAACAAACTTCCGTTAATTATGTGCCACAGTCCAAATAAAACGCCTGAAATCAACGGCGCAACCCATTTGCATTTTTTTAACCAAATTTCAAACTGATTCTGTATATACCCTCGGAAAACGAGTTCCTCGCAGACTCCTATGAAAAGAATATCTTGTACAGCGGAAACTATCAAAAAACCTGCGGACGGTTCGGTATGAGAACCGATGATGTTTGCGCCGCATAAAATCGGAACGATTCCTATTAAAAAACACAACACAGCGGCAAAAGCAACCCCGATTAGGATTTGTAACCACAGCTTATGTTTTGGCGGTATAAGGGTTTTCTCCTGCCCCGTCAGTTTCATAGCAATAACTGCAATTACCCCAAGCGCCGCAGTCACGAGCAATGTGAGGCACATTCTTACGGCTGATATTTCGATTAGCCATACTCCCCAAAGCGAAAACGTCAGTCCGATTATCAAAGTCAATGCAATGAGCAATATTATGACAGCATATTTACTCTCGGCATTTACGGGGAATATTGATTTTTTCTTATCTTCTTCCATAGTATTTCTCCGCTAAATTTTATTTTAGTAAAGTACCCGCCGTCATTGCGAGGGAGCAACGCGACCGCGGCAATCCAGAAGAAAAAAACACTTTAATGCCTGGATTGCTTCGCTTCGCTCGCAATGACGAATAAAAGGTTAAATTATTGTTTATCGTATTTACATTATATCAAACGCACAATAAAAAAGCAAGGATTAAAGTATAAATATTATTTTCTTCGATATAAAAAACCCGCCGAAACGGGTTTATGATTGATTTAGGGTTCCCGCAAAAAGACGAAGTATTTTTGTGGGATTTCTTATTTAACGCTGTAAAGAATATCGGTATAGTCGGGATAAGGCCAATAGTCGGAAGCACAGATTTTCTCCATTGCGTCGGCACAGCGGCGCACCTCGTCCATATCGGGCACGATTACGTGCGCCATTTTTTGGGAAGCGGGACCGTTGCCCTCGGGCATTTCGGAAAGATCTTTTTCTAGCTTCTTCACGGCGTTAAACATTGCTTCGTTGAGCGTGGAAAGCCTGTCGGCAATCTCGAAGTCCGCCGTGCAAGCGAGCTTTTTGCTCACGGCGCACTTTGCCGCAATCACCGAGCAAAGCTCCTCGATATATCCGTTTACCGCAGGGAAAATATCTTGCTTCGCCATTTCCGCCATGGTAAGCGCTTCGATGTTGATGGTCTTGATATAATTTTCGAGGGCGATATTCGCGCGGGCGTTTACTTCTTTTTCCGTATACACGCCCTGTCCTACAAAGAGGTCGACGTTCTCCCGCTTGAAGAGCTCGGGAACGGCGTCCGCCGTCGTTTTGTTGTTGAGCAGTCCCCTCTTTTCCGCTTCGGGCTCCCAATCGGGACCGTAGCCGTTATAGTTGAAGATAATGCGGTAGTGCTCTTTTAACAGCTTTTCGGTATACGCCTTGCAAGCCTTTTCGAAGTCCTTTGCGCCTTCGAGCTCGTCGACCGCGTCCGAAAACGCCTTTGCCGCCATAGTGTTGAGCACGATGTTGGGGTCAGCGACGGAAGCCTGCGAGCCGAGCATACGGAACTCGAACTTGTTGCCCGTAAACGCAAACGGCGAAGTGCGATTTCTATCGGTGGTATCGATGGGGAAAATGGGCGACTCGGGCACGCCGATGGAACCGGGCACTGCCGCTTTGGGAACGTACTGTCTGCCCAAAACGATGCTGTCTACGATCGCGCCGAGCTGATCGCCGAGATACACGGAGATAATTGCGGGCGGCGCTTCGTTTGCGCCCAAGCGGTGATCGTTCCCCGCAGAAGCAACGCAAGCACGCAAAACGCCTTGGTACTTATCCACCGCCGAAACGATACACGCAAGAATGAGCATGAAGCGGGTGTTCTTTTCGGGCGTTTCGCCGGGATCGAGCAGGTTGATGCCCGTATCGGTAGAGAGCGACCAATTGTTGTGTTTGCCCGAACCGTTTACGTACTCGAAAGGCTTTTCGTGCAACAGGCACACAAGCCCGTGCCGCTTTGCCACCTTTTTCATGAGCTCCATGGTGAGCTGATTGTCGTCTACGGCGACGTTAGTCGTGGTGAATACGGGCGCAAGCTCGTGCTGTGCGGGCGCGACTTCGTTGTGCTTGGTCTTGGCGAAAATGCCGTAGCTCCACAGCGTTTCGTCGAGGTCTTTCATATAGTCCGCGATACGCGTTTTTAAAGCGCCGAAATAATGATCTTCGAGCTCCTGCCCGCGGGAAGGCGGCGCGCCGAAGAGCGTGCGCCCCGTAAGCTGTAAATCGCGCCGCTCAGCATATACGCTCTCGTCGATGAGGAAATATTCCTGCTCCGGTCCCACCGTAGTGGAAACCTTTCTGCATTCGATGCCGAAGAGACGGAGCAGCCGTTTTGTTTGCGTATCGAGCGCCGTCATGGATTTTAAAAGCGGCGCCTTTTTATCGAGCGTTTCGCCCGTGTAGGCGACGAACACCGTAGGGATATAGAGCGTGCCCTCTTTTACGAACGCGGGAGAAGTCGGGTCCCACGCGGTATAACCGCGCGCCGCGCTCGTAGCGCGCGCCCCGCCCGACGGGAACGAGGAAGCGTCCGGCTCGCCGACGATAAGGTTTTTGCCCGTAAGCTGCATGATAACTTTGTCGCCCGAAGGCTCGATAAAGCTGTCGTGCTTTTCCGCCGTAAGGTTGGTGAGCGGTTGGAACCAATGGGTATAGTGCGTCGCCCCTTTCGACACCGCCCAATCTTTCATGGCGTTGGCAACCGCGCTCGCAATGTTGGTATCGAGCGGCTCACCCTCGTCGATCGTTTTTCTCAAAGAATTATATACTTCCTTGGGTAAGGAATTTTTCATGACTTCGTCGTTAAATACGTTGCTCCCGAACAGTTCGGTTACGTTCATTGGCTCTCTCCTCCGCCTGAATGGGCGTTTCTACCATTATATTTATTTTGCCTGTTTTAGTCAAACATTTGCAAGGAATATTTGCGCGTTGGGTTAAACTTATTGTAAAAGATAAGCGCCGCGTATTCCGCGGCGCTTAACGCTTATTTCTTCTTTTTCTTGCCCTTTAACTTGTCGAGGTCGATTTCTTCCACCTTCTTCTCGGAAGGCTTTACGATGAAGAGAATGACGATGGCAATTAAGAGCACGCCCGAAATGGAGAACAGAACCACCGAAACGATGTTGTTCTGCAACCAATCGTTTGCCGCGGGAGTGTAGTCGTACGGGTTACCGATACGGATTGCCTGATACGCCACGTGCGACTCGTTGGAGCGGTTGGGGTCGGTTACGGTGATGCCTACAAGATAGAACCCCGACTTCTGAGGAATAAACGACAGGTTCGACGAAGGATTCCAATGATATGCGTTGTCCGTCTTGTCCCAATCGTCGTCATCTTCCGATACGTCGCTGTTGAACTTGGAAATTTCCGTAATGCACTTGCGGTCTTCGCTGATATCGTATTTCGCGCAGAACTCGGCAAACGCCTCGGGCGATTTGATTTCGTTCATCGCTTTCACGAGGTCGGAATAGGTGGGTAAGGTTGCCCCCTCTTTGAGGTTAGCCTCGTTGATATAGTACAGCGAATAATCCTTTTCAATTCCGCTGAGCGCGATGATCGTGAAATCGCTCACGCTGTAAGAGCTTTCGCGGTTGCCCGCCGTCTGCTCTTTCATCTCTTCGATGGTAACGCCGTTGTACTTCACTTCGAAGGTATACTCGGGATAACCTTCCAAATCCCAAATGTTGGAACTCGTTACGGTTTCGTCCTTCTCGTTTTCGCCCTCACCCTGCGGGAAAGTCATATTATTGCCCGCCGCATCGGTTGCGAGTACGCGGAAACGGTACGTTCCCGCCTCGTCGATTTGGAAGCGAAGCGCGTTGTATTTGAGATTGGTAGCCGAACCTGCGGAAGCGCCCTCCGCTTGGCTCTGCTTGTAGTAGTAAATGCTGAATTTGAGATTTCTGTAATCCGCGTAATCGCTCTTGATGAGATTGCGCAAGGAAGGCAGATAGAAGTACGCGCCGCTGCCCGCGCTCACGCCCTCTTTGTTTGCCGCCGCGTTCACGGCTTCCTGGTAGTTCGCGTCCGCCGTGGTGAATTCCTCGCCGGTCACGTAATAGGGACCTTCTTTCTTGTTCTCTACCTTGATATAGGGGAACTTGTTGCCGTCGACGTCCTCGCCCACGTACGTTGCGCCGTCTACCGCATACCAATGCAAATAAGCCCAAGCGATTTCGTCGCGGTCGTCTCTGAGACGCACACGAATGGAAACGTATTCGGTGAAGTCGTCGCGCACGGCGTCGTCCGAAGGCATGAAGTGCGTGCTCGTGGTGAGCGTTTTATAATCGTCGTATTCGCCCGTTTCCTTTTCGGAGGAGGTACCGTCGCTGTTCGTGATCGTCTCTTTCTTGGCGGTGGGGTTCACGAAAATCTTCTTCCCGTCTTCCGTCTTGTGAGACGCCATGTAATACTCGTGCGTGGGGCTAGAGATACTCTTCTTGCAAACGTCGATGACCTTGCAATCGTGCGTGAATTTCTGACCGAGCGTATAGCTGTAAATATCTTCGTTGCGCACCAAAACGGGATCGGCGTCGTCGGTAATTTTACCGTCCTTCACGCGG
>CAMWUS010000014.1 GCA_947177495.1 uncultured Clostridia bacterium | reverse complement strand
CATTTGACGACGAGGTGCGCAACGTTTTAAACTACTTCGAGCTCGAAAACCTGCGAGCCGACGGTAAGCTGAATTTGCTGTTGGATTTGGACTACACCGATTTCTCCGTGCCCGTGCTTTCCCTGCAACCACTCGTGGAAAACGCGGTCAAGCACGGAAATCTCAGAAGTATTCAAGACGGCTATATTTCGCTTTCCTCGGAAAGAACGGAACGCTCGATTATCGTCACCGTTGCCGACAACGGGCAGGGATTTGATCCCGACCAAGTGCAAACGGGCGTGGGGCTTGAAAACGCGCGCAAGCGGTTTGAACTCATCGGCGCGCAAATGACAATACACAGCGCGCCCAACCAAGGCACGCACGTGACAATAGAACTCCCGTTGTAATACCCGTTTCAACAAAGAAAAAAGGTTGCAGATATTCTGCGACCTTATTTGCTTTTTTGGCGGTTTTTTGGCATAATATTGTTATAATAGAAAGGCGTAGTTTGTATGACGATTTTAAGACAAAAGAAAAAAATATCGAATAAAACCGTACGTGGCATTTTTTGCGCCGTCATGTATGCCCTGCTTGCAATCTTTATGCTCGGGTTGTTTCTGTTCAGCGCGAACTATTCCAAGATATACGGCAGTCCGCAGGTACAGGACTCAGCGGTGAACTTCGAGGGTATCGATATCCCTTCGCGCGACGTTGCGTGCAACCTTGCGGGCGAATGGGAATTTTTCTATAACGAATGGATCATCACCGACGGTTACGACGGCGAACCAGACGGCATGATAAAGTTGCCCGCCGTTTGGACTTACAAAAACTTCGGGAACGGCGCGCTTCCCCGCACGGGGTTCGCCTCCTACCGTCTGCGCGCGGACAACGTGCAAGCGGGTATCAACGTGATTGTCTATCGCCATTACAGCAACTTTGCGTTTCGCGTTTTCATTAACGGCGAGCTCAACTACCGCAGCGGCGAACTTTCTAAAACGGTTAGCGAAACAGTGGTCACGGGCAGAACCACCGAACAGCACCCTTACCTCACCGACGGGAGCCCGCTTGAAATCGTGATAGAAGTTTCGGCAATGACCGTGGGCGGCTTTCATACCGCGCCCTGGCTTGCCGCCACTTCCACGGGCAATTCGTACGGCGGGAACTTGCGTTCCTTCAACTATATCGCGCTCGGCATTGCGGCTTCCGCCGTTGCCGTCAGTATTCTTTCTTTCATCTTTTTCCGCTTTAAACGCGATATCACCGTACCCGCGTTCATGTTTGCGCTGTTCGCACATTTTCTTTGCAGTCGGGACATGCTGTACGTCATTCGTTGGAGCATTCCCACCGCCATGATTTTACAAATGCTGACGGCGATCGTCTCGTTCGTTTTGCTTGTATTGCATTTTTGGCGAAGCGGAGCAAAACTCAAAAAAATCCCCGTGCTCGTGAGTTTACTTTCGGCGGCAGTATTCACGGCATTGACCTTTGCGTTTTACGGCACGCCCCTTGCGCCCGTGTTCGCGTTTGCGCTGTTTGTCGTGGGCTGTGCCTTTCTCGTGCCCATCGTGTTTAACGAAAAGCTTGCGCCCGTGCAACGCTATGCTTACGGCGTACTATTTGCCTTTTTAATGTCGGTGTTCTGCTTCGAGTTGTGCGACGGGTTGGGGCTGTTGGTGTTCGGCACGGAATTTATTTTCACGTTCGAGCTCATGCTCATCATCGCCTGCTTTGCCGTGCTTTGGCTGTGGAAGCTTGCGAAAAACGCGCGCAACGCGATTCGCGTGAGCGAGCTGGAATGCGAGCTTTCCTCGGTGAAAAACCAAGCGTTAAAAGCGCAGATAGAGCCCCACTTCATTTACAATTCGCTCACCGCAATTCAGGCGCGCTACCGCGACGGACTGCACGAGGGCGACAAGGCGATAGAACAGTTTGCAAAGCATTTGCGCCTCATTACCGACAGCAAGGGTGAGGACGTGATTGCATTTGACGACGAGGTGCGCAACGTTTTAAACTACTTCGAGCTCGAAAACCTGCGCGCAGACGGCAAGCTGAATTTGCTGTTGGATTTGGACTATACCGATTTTTGCGTACCCGCGCTCTCCCTGCAACCGCTCGTGGAAAACGCGGTCAAACACGGAAACCTCAGAGGTATACAAGACGGCTATATTTCGCTTTCTTCGGAAAGAACAGAAAGCGCGATTGTCATCACCGTCGCCGACAACGGGCAGGGATTCGACCTCGACAAGGTACACACGGGCGTGGGACTTGAAAACGCACGCAAGCGGTTTGAACTGTTCGGAGCACAAATGAAAATAAAAAGCGCGCCCAATCAGGGCACGCAGGTAACGATAGAAATTCCTTTGGAGTAAATTATGAAAATCATCGTGGTAGACGACGAACTGTCTGCATTGAATATGTTTTTGCCGAACGTCGTAGACGACTTGAACGTGGAGTGCAAAATGTTTATGAATGCACCGCGTTCCGCGCTCGAATACGTGCGCATCAACAAGGTGGACGTCGCATTCTTGGATATTAAAATGCCCGAGATGAACGGCATCGACCTTGCGGAAAGAATGCTGAATTTGCACCCCGATTTGAAAATCGTTTTTATCAGCGCGTACGCGAAGGACGAAAAAGGCATTACGGAAAGGCTGGGCGGCAAGGTTGCGGGGTTTTGTCATAAGCCGTACAGCGCGGAACAGCTCCGCTCTCTGCTCGCTTCTTTTGCGGGACAGGAAAAACCCAAACTGTTTTTGCGCACCTTCGACGCGTTCGATTTGTTCGTGAACGGCGTTGCCGCGGACTTCTCCTCGCGTAAGGCGAAAGAGCTTTTGGCGCTGCTCACCGACGCGCGCGGTTCGTACGTGACGATGGATACCGCCATCGGCAACCTATGGGCGGACAAGAACGCCGACCTCGGCAAACGGCTTTACCGCGATGCCGTGTGCAGACTTCGACTGACCTTAAAGGAACTTGGTGCAGAAGAACTCGTGACCTTCGAACGGGGACGCGCGGTAATCAACACAAAGGTTGCGACCTGCGATTTGTGGGAATTCATGGAGCACGGCGGCGTGTTTTCGGGCAGGTATATGCCGCAATACGATTGGTCGATCGTGACCGAAGCGACTCTCGAACAGATGAAAAAAGAGTAAACGAAAACCCCCTCTCGGGGGTTTTAATTTTTTAATAATTGTGGTATCGACCGAAGCTATCGAAAAAGCCTATGGCGTCGTTTTGGGCGTTATACACGCGCTTGCTTGTAACGTCTACGTGCAACCCGTTGCGCTGTCCGTATTCGTCGACCATCTCGCCCAAGTCGTTGAGTTTATAAACTTTGTTGTCAATGGTAACCGTGTATTCCGTTTTCTTCGACGGCGTCTCCGCCCACTGTTGCACGGCATTTGCTAAGTCGGTGACGAGCGAATCCTGCCTTGCATAATCGGGGGAAGTGTAGATCTCTACGTTCCCGAGCGCTTCGAGCCGCTGCATTTCGTAATCGTAAAATTCGTCATACAGCTCCCAAAGAGCGTCGTAGTTTTCTTCCAACCTGTCGCGCTGCGCTTTATCAAGCTGAGCATACGCCGCCTTCGCCGTTTTCAGCACACTGTTTACCGTCTTTAAGCTATGCATGCCCATGACGTTGTTCATGCAGTCGGTTGCGCGCGAAGCCGCCGTCTTGTATATCACAACGAAATTGCCGTACTTCTGCGCGTTCTCGTATGCCGCCACGTACTTGGGCACGTTCGCCTTTACGTCCATTTCCGCATAGACGTACATGAGCATCTGATACGCGTATGCCGCCTGCGACGTAAAGAACTCGGGATTGCGGTAACAGGTTATAATATCGGATAGCTCGCGGCACCCGTTGCGGTACGCACGCTCGTATTCGAGATACATTTGCGCCGACCGTTCGAAGCACTCGGCAGCCTTGACCAAATTCTTTTTAACGCCTTTGGGCGCGTCGCAAAGTCCCGCTAAAAATCCCGCCTCGTAGTACAGTGCCTGAGGGCTGTCGCCCTTGTTTTTGCGAACGGCGTCGTACAATAACGCGGATTCGTCAAGCGCCGACAAATAGTCGATTTTAACACCGGCAGCAAGCGGATACTTGCCCTTTTCGGCGGCTTCGAGCAAGGGAATGATTTCGTCGCGGTATTGCCCCGATTCCGGTTCGTCCGCATAGAGCAAGCATGCCCGAATGAAATCGGCGCGCGCACTGCCCTGTTCGGCGCATTCCGAAATAACGTTGTATGCCTGTAAAAAAGTTTGCGCGTCGTCATCCGATTGCTCTATCAGCTTTTTCGCCTCTTCAAGCTTTTGCGTAATCTCGGGCTTTTCTTTCGGGAAACGAAATTTGCCCATAATTACTTCTTCTTTGCGGCATGAGGCGCAAGCAATTCCATTCCCGCCTGCTGATTGCTGACAAGCGCAATGAAAATTTTAAATACAAGGTATTTTCTGAAAGTCTTGATCACTCTCTTTACAATCTTCTTTTCCTCTTTGGTTGCGTCGCCCAATTTGTATTTTTTAGAGAAAAGCGTTACCTTCGTAAGCTCGCCGCCGCGCATCGCAAGAAGCCCTGCCGCAAGTCCGAAAATCATTTTCGCTTTCGTCGCTTTCTTTTTGTACGCGTTGAGAACGGTCGTCGTATCCTTTATGTATACTGCAAGTTCCTCGTCCGTTAAAAGCGAAAAGTCCGTCTGCGAGAGGTCGATGAAATTGTACGCATCAACATTGAATTTTGCCATAATTGTAAATACTCCTTAAAATATTTGTTATGGCAAAATCATATCACCCGCCGCGCCAAAAAACCGCCAAAATAGACGCCTGCTTGTAGATTATTTTATTAAGTCATATACCTCAAAAATCAGCATTAATAAAAAGTATAAAAAATGGGACATTTTTAGCCAAAACGGCGTAAAAATGCCCCAAAATTAAACTTCTTCCTTTATTATAATTCCGTATTATCGATTACGCTGAAACAGCCTTCTATGCAATCCAACTTAACCATCATACCGTCTTTAAGACATCTGGTGGCGATTTGGGTACCGACAAGACAGGGAACGGCGTATTCTCTTGCGATAATAGCCGCATGGCAAGTAATCCCGCCCTCGTCCGTAATTATCCCCGCCGCCTTTTCAAGCGCCAGCGTTAAATCGGGAGTTATCATAGACGAAACGATTATACAATCGTTTTCCGCATTCTCCGCATCGGCAAAACAGCTTACTACCTTTACGCGTCCCGTTACACAGCCCGCACAGGCGATTTCGCCACGAACAGCGCCCTTTACGCTTTCATCAGGCAACAACTCCTTTAAAAGCGAAAAGCTACTCCCTCCGAAATACATTTGGTGTTTACCGTTCAAAAAAATGATAGCATCGCCGTTTTTGCGTTTTGCCATTTCCGATTTTTTCAGTGCTTTGCCCGACACAAGCAGTTCCTCCACTTCGTCCGCGCGGTAGAGGAGCAAGGTTTTATCGTCCAGACCGAAGCGGACGGCAATTTCGGAAAGTAAATTTTTTCTGATATAGAAAAAATATCTATCGCTGTTTTCCGCAGTACGCGTGCGGTAATAGATAAAGCGCAAAATTAAATCGGCAAGCGTTTTTTCTTCGCCGCATAATCCCGCAAACACTTTACGCGCACGTGACTTTTCGCCGCGCTTTTTTACCGACAGAGCGTTAAGGTTTTCCTGCGCCTGTAAAGGCGAAAGCCCATGACTGCGAGTTTTGAATTCTCTTTCGGTTACGATTTCAAACTGTTTCCCCAAAGGGTTGTTTTTCCACTCGTACTTACTGATATACTCCGCGCTGTTTCCGCTTGCAACCGCCTTTAAAAAGTTGCGGTGCTCGTCCGAATAATAAGTTTTGGGAATTAGCGCACTTACCGCCTCGACTATTTCCTGCGCGCGCTTTTCTCCTACAAGCGCGGTTAATTTATTATAGAGATAATCGTCGGGGCGCATCATCATTGGCACGTAACTGTCTATATAGGCGGAAATTTCTCTGCGGTATGCGGAGATAAGCCGCTTTTGGGAGTAACCCGAGTAATCAGTTTGGGCAACTGCGGCAGTCCGCGCCCGCGTTCGCCTAACGGATTTTTCAATATTATCAAGAAACCTGTAAAAGAAGTTGCCTTTATCCAGCCGCTCCCAAACAAGGTTGATTTCTAAATCGTTTTCTTCGGAATAGAACTCTCTGCCGCATACCAGCAAGCCCTCCTCCACGGGAACCGAAAAGCCGTAAAGTTGAGTCTGCAATTCACTTTCGGTTGCACGAGCCTGTACGGAGTGACTGAACACCGTAAAGTCGCGATAGACGTACATATTCCATTTCCGTTGCGGAATTTGCGGAATTTCGTCCGACAGCACCGTCTGCTTGCGAAGCTGCAAGAACCAAAGTTTTTCGCCGTCGTACGTCCATTCGACGTCAACGGGGCAACCCTCCGCACGTTCTAAAACCTGCGCCGCATTAAGAAGCTCGTTTAAGTAGCCTTCTGCGCGCGCTCCCTTTTTAAAACGCAAAGTCCGTGGGGTTTTAATGCCGCCTACAAGCTGTTCGCCGCAACCTTCAACGCTTTCGATCAAAATTTCGTCCTTTTCAAAGAGAGAAGTCGAAAACATTACTCCCGATACAATTCCCGAAATTTGCCGCTGAACAACTACCGCCGTTTTACAGAACGAAAAACCCGCATGCTTTGAATAGGACGAAATACTTTGCCCCTCCGCAGATGTTAACACTTTTTGCACAGCCACAAAAAGTCCATCCAACGGAACGTTGAGCTCGGTATGGTACTGACCGGCGAAGCTCGCCTCTTCTCCGTCCTCGCTTACTCCACTTGAACGCACGGCAAAATTCCCGCCGCCGATCGCAGATGCCCTACGGTTGAGTTCTTCCGAAAAGCCGTCTACGGAAATATCCGTTTCCGCGCCGATTACAAAAAAGTCCGGCACGGAAAATCCGTATCGGACCAGCTTGAACAACCCACAGCCTTTTCCGCCGATTTCGGTTATATCATATTCGTTATTCGCATAAAAAAACATTTAAGCGTTACTCCGCCGTGTAATAATTCGTTTCCAACGAGCAACCGCCGCACTTGGTGCAGCCTTCCTGCATCTGAGGCGAAAGCCCCTTTTGACGCAGAATTGCGCCCACGCGTTCGCTTATCCAAAGCAGGTCTTCGCGGTTACAATTCTTACGATCGCGGAAGAAACAGTTATCCATCGCCTTAAATGGAATTATGGTAGGTATAACGCCTATATCGGTGAGTTTTTCGCACTCGGAAACAATATCCTCTTTGGGCTGAATCCCCGCAATGAGCACGCAGGATATTCTGCCTTTGCCGAAAACTTCGACTCCGCGCTTATAGCACTCGTAATAATGCTCATAGGATATTGAAGATTTGCCGGGACAAATTTCTTTGCGCAACTCGGGATTTGCAACTTCAAGGTTCATAATAAGCGAAGATGCGCCCGCCTTTTTCAGCTTTGCAATCAGTTCCATATCGCTCGGGGGAGCTAACTCAACGGATACGGGAGTATCGGAAAACGTGCGTATCCCCTCTATAATTTCAATCAAGTACTTTGCCATTTCGTCGGGATTTTTATGCGTGCCGCCACCGAGGTTTACGGAATACCTATCGGTTATGGCAAACAGCGCTTTAAGTCCTTCGACAACTTCCTGTGCGGGAACAACCGTCTGTGTGGGCGTAGTTTCTATACTGCAAAACTTGCATTTTTTGCCCGGACGGTCATAGCAACAAACAAGCGACGGCCACAACGAAATTACATGGTTAGAATGCGGTCTTGCCAATTCGTCGATTACGGTTCCCGTGCGGGGCAAATCGTCAAAAAGAGCTATGGGAACGCGCTCGCCGTTCTCGTCTTCGACAAAGAATTTCCCTTCCGCCGAGCGGAGATGATAGGGCGAAACCGTGCTAAACTGTTCTGCTACGCTGAAACAGACGTTACTGCCCAAAATGTTTGCATTTATTGCATGAACAAACCCCTTGTCATAGAAATAGGGGCGCGATTTTAAAAGGTTTTGCCCGACCTCTTTATCGACGTTGACGCCGTAACACAGCAATCCCGCCTTCAATTTTGCGATATCTTTGCAGTTCATTTGTTGCCTCCCTTTGTCGAAGCGTTGATAACCCAGCGCGATAATTCCTTTATCTTAGTCTGTCGGCTGTTTATCTTTTTTTCGTGCTTGCTCCCTCGGATTAAAGTCATATGCTCAAAGCCGCCGAACCTCTTTTGAAGATAGTCTGCAAACTGCTCGCTCTTGTAGAACGAGCAACTGAAAGCATCGCAAAACAGCTTTTTCTCCTTTACGGAGTAATGAAAAGCTATATGGCTCTGCGCAATGAGTACCACGCCCGAAATATATTCGGGCGATTTTAATACGTACGGTCTGCTTATGGGGAGCATGTTGATTTTTTGCGGAAGTTCGTCGAGCATATCGAAAATCTGCTCCATCCCCGTATCAACATTTTCTATCCTTGCAATGATATGCGGACCGAAATCCCCTTCCTCCTTGCCGTTCCATATACGTGCGGAATCGATCGTCGAATCGTAAAACCTGCGCTCGGTACACAACGATTTTTTATCCACGAATTTGAAATACGTTTTTAACACCTCGATAAACTTTTCTTCCGAGGCGTAGCCGTCGTACAGTAAATCGGCAAATACGCATCCACGACGAGGGAATGTATGCAAAGTGATATGCCCGCCACGCAGTATTACAAATGCGCTTATTCCGTCATCATCGCTGTCCTTGGCGTAATAATAGGGCAACAAAAACGGCGGCATGACCGATTCAAGGTGCAAAGTATTAATCAAATCGTTAAATACGGCGTTTACCGTGCGTAAATCGTCCAGACGGTTTTCGCTTCCGCCGTAGCCGTCCAACATCAAATGAATCATTTGTTCCTCGTTTATTACTTTGTCTTTGTTTCGGGATATCCGATATCTCTTATGGCGTTTTTCGGAATTAAGAAAGGATTAATCCACCATCTGTCACTCGAACCGTAGCGGAGCGGGATACAGAAATAGGTCTGCGGGAGATACTCCTCGTCGGTGAGCAGCGTTACCGTGTAACCTTCGCTGTTGCCCGTAGCGGGGAGCGGAACGCGGTAAGTGCATTTTTTCACGTTATCGCGGTCAACGTTCTCCTTGTAATAGGTTACCATGTAAGGATAAATGGGGTCGCAATCCTTATCTTCCAGCGGCTCTTTCTTCATGCTTTCCCAAAGGCCGCGCTTGTTGTAGTCTTCGTTGTAAATGAGGAACATAAAGATGTCCTGCAAATACGTAAGCCAACGGGGGAACTGCGGTTCGTCCATATAGAGCTGTAGGTTGGATAACACGTCGAAGATCGTGGGGTTGTCGTCGCTACCTTCTTCAATTTCCACGGTGGCAAAATACTTTAATTTGTTTGCATCGCAGATGTAGTTACGCGTAATTACGTCCTTCAACCGCCTTGCCTCCTCGCTGACGTCAAAGCCTCCGCGCTCGGAGAAGGTGTTGTATTTCATACATAATTCGCAGAAGCCTTCGAACAGCTGCGAAACCGTTTGTTTCTTTATTTGTTCGAGTTTGGCTTTTGCTTCGCCGATAAATGATCTGCAACATTCTTTGCGGATATTACGGCGCATATTTCTTATTGTTTCGCGCTCTTCGTAAGTAATTACACCGTCCGCTTCCGCCGCCGCGAGTTCCGCAGAAAACTCTTCGTTCTTTTTGGTGAGCGTTTTGGAATAGCTGTCGAGTCCCGAATAGAACATCTGCAAAAACATAAATATATCGGCGAATATTTTTTGCAGTTCGGCAACGTTTGCCATTGTTTCCTTGAACGGTCTGTCGCCGTTTTTAAGACGCTCGATGCAAGCTTCGATTTTTCCGTATTTATAGGAAAGACTTTCCAAAAATCCGTTCTTACTGTCGTCGTCCTCGGTGCTGAAATTCATTGCCTTCAACGCCGTTTTTATGCGCAGTTGCAGTATCTGTCTATCGAAAGCCCTCTTCTCGTCCGCGGTACTGTCGTCCCTGCGATTGCTCTTGATTTTTTCCGCTCTCTCGCTGTGGTCTTTGCGGAGTTCGTCAAGTCCGTTGCGCCCTTTATAACGCCAGGCAATATTATCCAACACGTTGTTGAAAAGCGTTTCTTCGCAGAAAATCTTTTCAAGGAAATCGCTCACGCCCATTTCGAGCATCATAAGCGTAATGATATTGTCCCAATAGATATTGGGGACTTTCCAATTGTCCCCGCAAGGAATAATCTTTTTATACTGTGCCTTGCAAATCGAAAACAGCTCCTGCCTCTTTGTATCCGCACCCTTTATGGAATCGTTTATAATCATTGCAAATTCGCGGATATTTTTGTAACTGAAAGAAAGGAACTTTCTTGTTTCGTGGATATCTTTTATTAAGTCCTTTGTGAGCGACTCGTTTTCCTTCTTGTCGGTTTGAATAAAAGCCTGCTTTTCTCCGTCGAACGAGCTGTATCTGTTCTGATACTTTTCGTTGAACACAGAGGTTTCGGTGCGCATATACAGTACAAGTTGGTTGGGAACTTTAACTTCCTTTTCGCCGCACAAAACACTTATCTGCTGCTTGCTGACAATGAATTTGCCCGAAGTAAACAAAGTGTTGGGATAGAGCGTTACCTCGTCCTTATAGTTGAGCTTGTAGGAAATGCAAAAGTCTTTGTCATCTTCCGTGCGATTATCCGAGGGATATTGAATGGACGCCCCGCTGAAAATCATAAACGAACGCAACAGATTATAACAAAGCTCGTTACAGTAGGGTTTGGTGAATTTGCCGATGCTTTCGCCGCCGTTTTTAAACGTTGCGTTTTTGACCGCGTCGCGCACGGACTGCAACATAAGCCCGATATTGTCGCCCGATTTGTTGCTGTCGAAAATCATATTGAATTGCGAGGCAACAAGCGAGGGAGCTTCCTTCAAATCCACCCAAAGCTCCATCAATGAGAAAATCTGCAAGTCCAAAGTGATATCGTCGCCCGAAAGCACGCTTTGGAAAAGTTTGGTAAACCGCGAATTTTCAAAATAAGAGATGTCGTCGCTATAACCCCAGCTTGTATCGTCCTTGAGCTGCTTCCAGCGGCACATCACGATCATATAAGCAGCGTTTAAAATACGCTTCATTACCTTGATAATTTCATATCCGCCGAAATCCATAACTTCGGGGTCGGGCTCCCTGTCTAGCCTTGTTTCGAAAAGTAACGAACGCATTGCGTTGTCGGGCACGGTTTCCAGAAACAGTTGCTCGATATCGTCGTCTATTGAAAAGTCAACCAAAGTACCGTCGTTTAATTTTACGTTTAACATTTTATCTCCTGTTTAACGGGCAAGCAAGCCTGCAATCTTTTCGTATCTTCTTTTAAGTATCTTTTCCTGCTCGGTAATGCAATCCATTTTATAGAGCAGGCACTCCTGCCATTTGAAACGTTCGATTTCGGGAATTCCCTTAACGGGGTCATCTCTGTCTTCGACCATTTCCGTGTTGAGCACGTAACCCAAACCGCCGTCCTTGCTCTCGTTTTTATATTCTTCGATGATATCTTCGTTAATGGAATCGAACGCCTCTTTGCGTAGGGTGTTCAACATTTTAAGCGCGTTGTCGCGGTTGGGATCGTCCTCGGGAACTTCCATTTGCGCAACCGCCGTGGGCAGAAGAATAATTTCACGCTTTTGCCTTGACTTTCTCTTATTGATCTCGAACGGAATTTTACGAAGCAAATAGTCTGCCGTTCCCACACGGAACTGGAAGGTGGGACGCATACACATTACACCGTAATCGGAAAGCTGCAACGCAACGAGCGTTGTCATCTGCACGCCCGAAGCGCAATCGAATATAATGGCTTTCGGCTGCGGAGACATTTCCTTCATCTTTCTTATCAGCATCTGTGCCGGCGAAGATTCGGCGAATTTAAGATAATCGTCATCCGAAACGGTGCTTGCATTTTTGTCCGCCCCCAAAAAGAGCACGCTGCCGTCGTCTTCAAGACCGAGCTGTTCGCCTACTTTTTCGTAGTGACTGAAATATTCCTGATTTGCTTTTATGCTGTCAAGCCCGTCGCGTACCTTTTGATTGATTCCGTTTTCGTCGTCCACGAAAAGATGCTTTGCGGAATAAACAAGTCTTTCCTTGCCCGTACGCTTTTTCGCGTGGAAAATACTTGTAAGCCCCATACTGTCAAGATCTATATCATAGACGATGATGGGTTCGTCGGAAGTTGCGCCTAACGCCTTTGCAAGATAGGGCAACGTGTTGTAGCATGTTGTGGTGCGGCAAGCGCCGCCCTTGTAAGAATTAAAAGAAATAACTTTCATATGTGCTCTCCTCGGTATTTGTTAATAGTCCGTTTTATCGTCTTCTTCGCCGTTCTGCGCATCAGGCTTTATTTTCTCTTCCTGCGTGTTGTACTTTCCTGCTTTTCTGTTGCGCTTATGCGCGGCGTATGTTTCTCGTATGGTCTCATTCTTGTCTTCGAGAGACAACTCCCCTCTGACGGTATCTTTTATTTCGTCAAGTTTAAGTAGATCGTCGAGCGCGCCCTCCAAAAGGGACTGCATTGTAAGCGCCGACCTGAATTTGTCTCCGTATATTTGCTCAACACCGTCCGCATCCTTTTTGTAATCACTCATAATCTTTTGCGAAAGCTGGCTGGCTATATTGAACTTGCCGTCCGCCATTTCGTGCGACACTCCGCGTATCATATACTTGACTTTGAAATCATCGTCGCCTTTCTGCGTGGGAGTATTGATATTGTTCAGAATCATATAGCCGAGCATCTCGCTCAAATGCCTATCCGCTTCCGCCCTTATCCACTCGCGTACGGTGTTGCCTATGCCCAGACTTACGCTCTGCTTTTGCTTTTCTTCTTCAAAGTTTCTGCGCTCGTCCGCAAGTTTCTTCTCGTAATCCTCTTTTATTTTGGCAATTTGCTTTTGGTGAGCCGCTTCCGCTTCCGCCATCTGCTTCCCAAGTTCGAGTATATCCTTGTCCTTATCTCGCAGATGCTCGCTGTATAAAGCCTTAATCTTGTTGACGTTCTGTCTTGTAAAGTTGAGCACAACACGCTTAAACTCGCTTATGCTTTCACCTGAAAGCAACGTTTCGTAATCAACTTCGCCGTTTTCAAGGTCAACGCTTTTAGTATTTATAAGGCTATTATAATGCTTTTTAAGATTGTTAAGCGCCTTATAGCTCAGCTCGTACCGTTCGTAGTAGTCGAAGTAATCGTACATAATCGCTTCGCAGTGGCGGGCGGTGGAGTTCATATCCACAACGTCTTCATTCCATAACCATTCATAGTCTCTATCGCCCTTGCCGCCGCGTTTCTTAACAACAACGTGTTTTGATTCCTTGATTGCTTCATACAAATCAGTCATATCGGACTGCGGATATTTCGTAAGTGCGTTAACTATCATGATCTTCGAGGAGAGAAGAAGCGGACGCATATAGTTTGCCGATATATTTAACTTGTTGAGTTTTGAAATTGTGATTGAATCGGTATTCAAATCCAACGAGGAGAACATGATATAATCGGTGTCTACTATACCCAGGCGCTGGCTGTCATCAAATTTACGGTAAGCAACTTGCACCTGGTCGATAGCGTCCTTGGTAGCGTTAAGATACTCCCTGTAAGGATCGATCTTCATAAGCTCGCCGGGTAGTTGGGTCTCAATATATTTC
>CAMWUS010000013.1 GCA_947177495.1 uncultured Clostridia bacterium | reverse complement strand
TTAAAGAGGGTGTACGCGGAGGGCGCGCATTTGAAAATTGCGCTTTCCGAGGAACCGATAGAGGAGTTAAACCGCGCCCGTACCGTAAAAACGGTGTACGGCGTGTTGGAAAACGACGGGTATTTTTCCCACTGCATTCGCACCTTTGCGCCCAAAAATCCCAAGCAGAGCGTGCGGATATTGCTTAAAATTTCGCTGTATTGGCTGACTGTTTTAAAAAAGCCGCGCTACATGGTAACGGATACCGCCGTAGATTTGTGCAAGAAGCTTGGTAAGGGCGGCATGGCGGGCTTTCTGAACGCCTTCTTACGCGCATTCGACGAGAAAAAAGTAGTCGTCCCCGCGGGGATAGACGGACTACAAATGCGCAGTAATGTTCCCCGCTTTGCGCTTGAAAAGCTTTGTACCGAGTACGGCGAGCGAACGGAGAGCATCGTGCTTGCAAAGAGCGGCGGGATAGGTGTGCGGTTCGTGCGCGGAGAGGAAAATTACCTTTCCCGCCCGCATACGGATACGCCGTTCGAGCATTTGTATCTCTTCGAACACTTTGTCCGCGACGAGGAGTTTTTCGCGGGGGATTACACTTTTCAATCGGTGGGAAGCGTGGCGATTTGCAACATAGTAGAGCCGTGCGAACGCTTTCTGGACGCTTGCGCCGCCCCCGGCGGGAAATCGGTACTGCTTTCTAGTAAGTGCCGCGAGATCGTCGCCTGCGAGCTTTACGAGCACCGCAAGGCGCTGATCGAGAGCTATACGGCGCGTATGGGTGTTTCTAACGTTACCGCAATTCAATGCGATTCTTCCTGCTTCGAGGAAAAATGGGAAGAGGGATTCGACGGCGTGCTGTGCGACGTTCCCTGTTCGGGCTTGGGCACGGTGGCGGAAAATCCCGATTTGCCGCTTCGCAAAACGCAGGAAGATTTTGCGGCGCTCCCCGCTTTACAGAAGAGCATTTTATATAACTGCGCGCGGTACGTGAAAAAGGGCGGTAAGTTGTACTATTCCACCTGTTCTATCATGCAAGAGGAGAACGACGGCGTTGTGGGTGCGTTTTTAAAGGAACACCTCGATTTTGAAGCGGAGCGCATTACTTCCCCGCTTGTATATGAGAAAACGCAATACGGGTTACAGTTCTTGCCCGACACTGCGTTCGGAGCGGGATTTTACGTGGTAAAGATGCGGAAAAAGCTATGAAAGAAATTTTACAGGACCTTTCCCGCGCGGAGCTTAACGCGCTTATCGAGGAGATGGGCGAGAAGAAATTCCGCGCCGATCAAATTTATACGGGGCTGATGCAGGGCAAGCCGATACGCGATTTGCCCGTGTCTCCCGCGCTTCGCGAAAAGCTTTTAGAGCGCTTCGAGGACGAGCCCGTAAAAGTATATAAAACGCTCGTCGCGGCGGACGGTACCGAAAAATACTTGTTTTTGCTCGCCGACGGAAATTTGATCGAGGGCGTGCTCATGCAGTACAAGTACGGCAATACGCAGTGCGTTTCCACGCAGGTGGGTTGCCGCATGGGGTGCAAGTTTTGCGCTTCCACTTTGGGCGGGCTTGTGCGCAATCTCACGGCGGGGGAAATCCTTTCGCAAATTCTTGTTATCAACCGCGAAAAGGGCGGCACGCTCAAAGACAGGGCGGTTACAAACGTCGTGCTGATGGGAAGCGGCGAGCCGTTCGACAATTACGATAACGTAGTCAAGTTTTTGCGCAACGGCACGGCGGAGGGCGGTATTTGCATCAGTGCGCGCAATATCAGCCTGTCCACCTGCGGGCTTGTGCCCGAAATGAAAAAGTTTGCAAGCGAGGGCATTCCGCTCAACTTAACGGTATCGCTCCACGCGGTAACGGACGGGGAACGCAAACGCACTATGCCCGTTGCCAACAAATATAAAATCAAGGACATATTAGACGCCTGCGCAATTTATTTCCGCGCGACGGGGCGGCGGTACATTTTCGAATACAGCCTCATTTCGGGCGAGAACAGCGACGAGGAGCACGCGCTTGCGCTTGCGCGGTTGTTGAAAGGGAAGCCCTGTCACGTCAATCTCATTCGTTTAAACGAGGTGAAGGAACGGCATTTGAACACCGTGAGCGAAAAGGAAGCGTACCGCTTTTTGGGCGTGTTGGAACAGCAGGGCATTTCCGCCACCTTGCGTCGCAGTATGGGTTCCGATATCGGAGGGGCTTGCGGACAGTTAAGGGCAGCGGTTTTAAAAGATGAACAGTAGGGGTATCATATGCCAAGCGTAAAAATTGCACCGTCGATTTTGGCGGCGGACTTTTCCAAAATGGGATACGAAGTGGAGCGGCTCACCGAAAACGGCGCCGATATCATCCACTGCGACGTGATGGACGGGAGCTTCGTGCCGCCCATCACGTTTGGCGCGCAAATGGTTAAAAGCATTCGTCCGCTTACTTCGCTTCCGCTCGACTGTCATTTAATGGTCAATCACCCCGAAACGCAGATAGACGGTTTTATTAAGGCGGGCGCGGATAATATCAGCGTTCACGCGGAAGCATGCGGAAAAGGGCTCGTGTCCCTTATGCGCGAAATTCAGGCGCACGGCGCAAAGGCGAGCGCGGTTATCAATCCCGAAACGCCCGTGGAAGCGCTGTTCGACGCGGTTGAAGTTGCCGATATGTTGCTTGTCATGAGCGTTCACCCCGGTTGGGGCGGGCAGAAATTCATTCCCGAAACGTTGGAAAAGCTTAAAAAACTTCGCGCGTTCTGTGTAAAGAACGGCAAGGCGGACTTGGACATTCAGGTGGACGGCGGCGTGACGGAAGACAACGTGGGCGAAATTATCGCCGCGGGTGCAAACGTGATCGTGGCGGGCAGTACGGTATTCCGCGCAGCGGATATGCGCGCGGTAATTACAAAACTCAGAACGGCATGAAGGCGATCATTCTTTTAAACGGCGAGCCCTACAAGGGCGAAATAGACGCAAGCGGCGCATACGTGTACTGTTGCGACGGGGCGTACGAGTGGGCGAAAGACAAAGTGCGTATCGACGAGAATTTGGGCGATTACGACTCGCTTTCCTATTTGCCGAATCCTGCGCCGACGGAGATATTCCCTTCGGAAAAGAATTTTACGGATGGGGAAATTGCGCTCCTGCGAGCGGTGAAACAAGGCGCAACGGAGATTGAAATTTACGGCGGTGGCGGCAAGCGGGAAGATCATTTCCTTGGCAATTTGCACCTTTTATACGCCGCGCTCTCCTTTGGCGTGCGGGCGGTCATGCACAATAACGGTTCGCTTATTTTTGCAGGCACGGGAAAAGTGCTTTTAAACGGCTTTAAGGGGCAAACGCTTTCCATCGTACCTTTTGGCGGCAACGCGCATATTATAGAGAGTAGCGGGCTGAAATATCCTCTTTGCGAGCTGGATTTGCTTTACGGCTCTACGCGCGGCATTTCCAACGTGGCGGTGAGCGAAACAGCGCATATCCTCACCCGCGACAAGGTGCTTGTGCTCGTAAACGGGGAAACGCCGTAATCTTTTTAAGAGGTGAAAGATGATCGTTTGTGTGAAGCCGCCCAAGGCAATCCGAATGCTCCTGAGACTCTTTTATAGGGAAAGATGAAATACTGCGATTTACATTGCGACGCGCTCACAGCAAAGAGCGAAGAAAAACAAGTCACCCGCGAATCCCTTACGGTAGGCGGGTGCTTTTTACAATGCTTTGCGGCGTTCGTCACCGAAGAAAAGGAGCGGTACGCCGCCGCGCTTCGCATGGCGGACGAGTTCTCCACGCTCTGCGCGCGGGAGGGCTACAACGCCGTTACGGACGCAAGCGACTTGAAAGAGGGCAAAATAAACGCCCTGTTTACCGTGGAGGACGGCGGGGCAATCGAGGGCGATTTAGGCAATCTTGACGCGCTGTACGCGCGCGGGATGCGCATGATGTCGCTCACTTGGAATTTGCCCAACGAGCTGGGCTTTCCCGCTTTTCCCGATTACGAGGGACTGTGCGCGGGCAGAGTGCCGTTTGACAGGCGGGAGACGGCGCGCGGACTGACGAAGCTCGGGCGGCAAGCGGTAGAAAAAATGTGCGAGCTCGGCGTGCTTGCCGACACTTCGCACGGGAGCGACAAGCTGTTTTCCGAGGTCGCCGATATTTGTTCTCAAAAGGGGAAACCGTTCGTCGCAAGCCATACCGCAGCAAACAGCGTGCATTCTTGCGCCCGCAATATCACGGACGAACAGTTAAGGCGATTGGGGGACTGCGGCGGCGTTGCGGGGCTGTACTTTTGCGCCGACTTCCTTTCTTCCGATTTAAGCAAGCAAGGGCAACGGCAGGCAATTTTGGCGCACGCGCGTGCCATGATAAACGCGGGCGGCGAGGACGTATTGTGCATCGGGAGCGATTTCGACGGCATTCCGCCCAACCCCGCAATCGAGAACGCGGGCGAAATCCCGTGGCTGTTTGAAGAGATTGTAAAAGAATTCGGCAGCCGCATTGCGGAAAAAATCGCTTACGGGAATTTCCTTAGAGTGTTTTCCGAGAGATAATAAAAAGGGTGTTGCAAAAGAGCAACACCCTTTTTGTATAACTTTTTTACAGCGCCCGAATGGATTCGACGGGCTTTTTCTTGGAGGCGAAGTACACGGGCAGGAAGGTGGAGGCGAACGCAACAATCAGTGCAACGCCTATCATCATGGCGACGGAAACCCAACCGAACACGAACAGGGTCACGTCTAACCCGACGTCTGCTTTGAGAATGTTGTTGATCACGCTCGTGAGTACGATTGAACCGATAAGGGAAAGCACGGTACAAATTCCCACGATGATGCCCGATTCGGAGAAGAAGATTTTGAACACGTCCAAGCCTCTCGCACCCACCGCGCGCAGAATACCGATTTCCTTTTTCTTGTTGGAAATACTCATGGAAATGAAGTTGAAGAGGAGGAGCGCTGCAAATACTGCCAACACAATTCCTATTACGAGGAACACCGTAGAGAGGGTATCCACCGTTTCGTTTACCATTTCTACGCTCATGTAAAGCACGTTGTCCATTTCGTAGAAAACGTCCGTTTCGGCAATGCCGTTCTCTTCGCCCAAGAGGTCGAGAAGCGACTGGAAGGAGGTGCGGTCTTTTACGAGGGGTACGAACACGGTACCGAAGTAAGCGTCGTCCTCGCGCTCGTATTTGGTCTCTATCGTGTCGCCGCTTACGTAAACGTCCGCTCTGTCGTACAGCTCCTGTCCGCAATAGAGCCCGCTGTAATAATAAGAGCCGACGCTTGCATAGAAGCCGACGATTTTCATTTCGCCCACGTATTCGTATTCGTCGAGGTAAACTTCCACCTGCAACAAATCGGAATTCTTTACAAAGTATGCTTTGAGCGTTGCGATTGCTTCGGCAATTTCTGTATTGGTAGCGGGACGGTTCGTCTGGGAAGTCGTGTTGCCTTCGTCGTCGTACTCGTACTCCGTAACGGTGCCGTAGTAAGCTATCTCATACGCATGCCGAAAGATTTGGTAGTTTTCATTATACTCATCCCATGCCGCATTATAAGCATCGTTTGCCGCATTCCATTCTTCGTCCGTCATGTCGTCATGGAAATAGTCGTCGTGGTTCGGCGATTTGACGGAGAAGTTTGCAAGACATTCAAGCGGAACGATGAGCTCGTCGTTTTCGAGCTGAGTTTTCTGCGTGCCGAAGAAGGTGAGGGGAAGCACGTTTTCCGTATCGGGGGAAAGAGCACACAAGCTGTATGCGGTATAGATATTGTAATTCGGGTCGGTATTGTTTTTGTCCGTGAGCCGAATGCGCTTGGCGGTGCCTTGGAAATATTCCACGTATTCATTGCTCGCCGTAAGCTGTTCGAGGTTCTCGTTTACATATTCTTCCGAAACAAACGCCATCGCGTGCGGCGACTGTTCGAGATAGGTTCTGTATGTGCTTGCGGTAAGGAAATTGCCGTCGCCCGATTTAAGATCGTCGTATTTGGCGGGAATTTCTCCACTGTTAAAGACGCCCGAAACGCGGAAGACGTTTTGATAGAAAGAGACGTATTTCCCAATCAAGTCTTCCGCCGAGCGGATTTCGGCAGTGGTCGCCGTGCCGTTGATCGCTCCGTTTTCGTCTACTACGCGGAAATCTCCGTTCTTTAAGCAGTCGAGGAAGTACGAGCTGACGCAAATATCTTTCTTGTCTTTGGGGAATTCGCCCGCCGTAAGCTTGGAAGCAAAGGGGTGATTGTCGTTGCAAACGGCAAGCTTACTGATAGAGGGGTCGTAGTAAACGTTCAAATCGGTTTTGATAGAAACGTTTGCGGGAGAGCCGAAATTACCGTTATAGGTTCCGAACGCTTCGCCTGTAACCGCGGAGAACTTTCCAAGCTCGGCAGGGGTGAAGTTTGTCGAGCGGGTGGTTTCGTAAGTGTAGCTTTCGCCGTTGCTGTACTGTTGGGAAACGCGGGCGTTGTAGTTCTTTGCAAGCGCGATATATTCGTAATCGCTCTCCATAAACGTATTCGTAAGCACTTCGTCGTTGTCGTATACCATCATGGTGGAGAACAAGCCGAACATGACGAATGCGACGAAGGAAAGCAAAATCGTGAGAACGAGGCGGAGGGGTTTGAGCTTCAAGCCCGACGCACCGATTTTCAACGCCTTTGCCGCGGGCAGACGGGAACGAATGAACTTCGTCTCGTCCTTTTCGTATTTCTTAATGTTCAGCGCGGCTACGTCGGTATCCTCGAAGTGCTCGCGGGCGCCGTCGTCGTCCATGCGGGCGGCACGTTTAAAGTCGGAAATTTCCTTTTCGCCCTTCGTGAGCACCACGTTGCCGTTGCTCTCGGAAAGGAATTTTTTAATGGTAAGGAAGTTTGCTTCGGTCAGCGCGCTACCGCTCTTTACCGCAAGCGTGTTCTCGCCGATGAGCGTCACGTTTTCGTCAAGCTGTTTGGGCGTCACTTTCTTTTTCGTCACGTCGGAAATGATTTTACCGTCGGCAAGCTCTACGATTCTGTCGCCGTAAATTTCGGCGAACTCCCTGTCGTGCGATACCACGATGACGAGTCTGTTTTCGGAGAGCTTTTTCAAGGTCTCGAAAACCTGCTTGCCCGTAGCCGAGTCGAGCGCGCCCGTCGGTTCGTCCGCCATAATAATTTGCGGGTCTTTTACGAGTGCGCGGGCAATCGCAATACGCTGTTTCTGCCCGCCCGAAAGGGTGTTGGGCTTGCGTTTTGCGAATTGGTCGAGTTCTACCGAATGCAAGATTTCGGCAATCTTTTGCTTATCCTTGGGCTTGCCCTGCAATTCCAGAGCGAGCGCAACGTTGTCTTCTACGGAAAACTCGTTTAAAACGTTGTACTCTTGGAAGATGAAGCCTACAAAGGTATTGCGGTAGCTGTCGAAATCGCTTCCCGTAAAATCCTTGGAGCTCTTGCCCATAACGATGACTTCGCCGCTCGTAGGTGCGTCCAGCCCGCCCGTCAAATTGAGTAGGGTGGATTTGCCCGAGCCCGACTTGCCGAGCAAAAACACAAGACCCGTTTCTTCGAAGTTGATGGAAACGTCGTCAAGCGCTTTCGTCGCATTTCCGCCCTTGGTTTTGTAGACCTTGGTCAGATGCCTGATTTCCAACATATTCTTGTTTCCTCCTGAATATATTAGTCCCGCAAGCGTTTTCCTTGCGGGCGCCGTAAAAATAAAAAGGGCAACGTGAAGTTGCCCTTTTTTGCCAAATGGTTATACGCGTTCTACTTTATCGCTTTTCAGGCATCTCGTGCAAACGTAATCGTTTACGGTTTTCCCGTCCTGCACGTAAGAAACCTTCTGAACGTTTGCCTTAAACGTTCTTCTCGTTTTGCGGTTGGAGTGGCTCACGTTGTTGCCCGACGTTTGACCTTTACCGCAGATACTGCATACTCTCGACATATTTTCACCTCCGAGGACATTATCCGAAAAATCGCACCGAAAATCTCGGTTGCTTGAACCGTATATAATCATACCATATTCAGCAGGAAAAAATCAATTAAAATCGGCTGTTTTTTTGATTTTTTTTTCAAATACAGCTATTTTTTTTCGAATAACGCTTGCAAAAACGCCGACAATAAGGTAAAATAGATTGTGAAAAGTATTGGGAGCGTGTTATGTCTGTAAGCACGAGTAATGCATACGGAAAAATTTCTATATCCGACTTGGCAATCGCCAAGGTGGCAGCGCAGGCCGCGATGGAAAGCTATGGCATCGTGGATACCGTCGCGCGCCGTTTTACGGAAACGCTCGCCGAACTTTTGAAAAAAGACGCGGGAGGCAAGGGCGTAAAAATCGTAACGTCCGGAAACCGAATCTTCATCGACGTATCCGTGCTTATGAAATACGGCGTCTCGATCGAGGCAGTCGCGGAATCGTTGAAGGAGAGCATTAAGTACAAGGTAGAAAAGTTTACGGGAATGATCGTGGACACCGTAAACGTAAATGTCGTCGGTTTAAAATTGTAACTCCGTCTCCGCACTTTTTTATGTCCCCCCAGGCACAAGGTTTTGGGGTATAATTAACTGGGAGATTACATTCTATGCAAAAAACAATAAATTGCGCCATGTTCCGGAAAATGGTTCTGGTCGGCGCGAAAATGCTTGATAACAATCGGGCGAAGGTGGACGCGCTCAACGTGTTCCCCGTGCCCGACGGCGATACGGGAACGAACATGTCGCTTACCATGCAATCGGCGGTCAAGGAGCTTAACACCTTCGCCGCGGGAGACTTTTTGCAGGTCTGCGATTTAATATCCAAAGGCGCGCTCCGCGGCGCGCGCGGGAACTCGGGCGTTATCCTTTCCCAAATCTTCCGCGGAATTTGCTCGGTACTGCGTACGGGCAAACCGGAGGTAGACACCCGCACGTTTGCCAAAGCGATGGAAGCGGGAACGAAAGTTGCTTACGGCGCGGTTTCCATTCCCAAAGAGGGTACCATTTTAACCGTCATGCGCATGATGAGCGAATGCGCGGTGAAAATTGCGGGTAAATACCGCGATTTCGAAACGTTTATTCCCGCTGTTATTGCGGAGGGAGATAAGGCGCTTGCCAAAACTCCCGAACTGCTTCCCGTGCTCAAAAAGGCGGGCGTAGTCGATTCGGGCGGCGTAGGTCTCATGACGATCATGCGCGGATTCCAAGCCGCGCTCATGGGCGACGATATTATTTCCGAAATTCAGACGGAGGCTGCGAATGCCGCTTCCGCTCAGGATGCCGACTTCGGCGACAATTCCGACATCATCAACATGGATTTGGGCGAAATTCAGTTCGCTTACTGTACGGAATTCTTCGTCATCAACCTCAAAAAGAGCACCACGCTTGCCGACATCGATAAGTTGCGCGAACGGCTCATGGGCTTGGGCGACAGCGTTATCTGCATCGGCGACTTGGAGATGATCAAGGTTCACGTACACACCAACACGCCGGGCGTAGCCCTTACGTACGCTTTGGAGCTCGGTGAACTCGACCGTCCCAAAATTGAGAACATGTTGGAGCAAAACCGCGCGCTCAAAGCCAAAATCGAGGCGGAAAAGAAGGATCAGGGCATGCTTGCCGTGTGCGCGGGCGAGGGAATAGCGGATATTTTCCGCGATTTGTTCGTCGATCGCGTCATCGAGGGCGGTCAAACGATGAATCCTTCCGCATCGGATATCGCAAACGCAGTACAAAAAATTAACGCGGACAACGTGTTCGTGTTCCCCAACAACAAAAATATCATTCTTGCGGCGGAGCAGGCAAAGGCGCTTGTCAACAACCGCACGATTCACGTAATCCCCACCAAGAACATTCCGCAGGGCTTTGCGGCGGCGCTTTCGTTCAGTCCCGAAGCGAGCGCGGAAGAGAACAAGACCAACATGATCCACGCGCTCGACAACGTGAAGTCGGGGCAAGTCACCCACGCGGTGCGCACCACGAGCGTGAACGGGTTCAACATTAAGGAAGGGGACATCATCGGGCTCGACGACAAAAAGATTTTGGCGAAGAGCGACAACATCGACGACACAGTTTTAAAACTTTTGGATAAGCTCAAAGAAGAGTCGCACGAAGTTATTACGCTGTACTACGGCAACGATGTAAAGGAAGAGGACGCGCAGGCGCTTGTAGAAAAAGTGCAGGAAGCGTTCCCCGACTGCGACGTAGATTGCCACTGCGGCGGACAGCCTGTTTACTACTATCTGCTCTCTTTGGAGTAATAAAAATCGAACGGAAGAAAAGAGCGGTTCGCCGCTCTTTTTTGATAATAAAATTTTGAACAATCAATAAAATGAAACTTACAGTACTTCGGGGCGTGAATGAGAAGCGCGAAAAAGAATTTTTGAAAGCGGGCGTGCGGGATACGGAAGAACTCGTGCGCTATTATCCGCGCTCTTATTTGGATATGACTTCGCGTGTATCCGTGCGTGAGGTGTTCCATAACGACATGGCGCTGATCGCATGTACGCTCGTCTCCGTAGACCCCGTGCGGTACACGGGGCGGATAAAGCTCGTGCGGGCGTGGCTACAACAGGGGAGCGATACGTTTTCCGCCGTTTGGTTCAATATGCCCTATGTGGCGCAACGGCTGAAAAAGGGGGAATACCTCTTTTACGGGCGGGTGCAAAACAACTACGGAACGGTGTCGCTTGTCAATCCCACGTTCGAGCCGTTGGAGCGCAATCTACGGCTGAAAGGGTTGGTGCCGGTGTACCCGTTAAGAGGCTCTTTAACGCAGCGCGTGGTGCGCGATGCGGTTGCGGAAGCACTGCGCGTAACGCCGATCAAATCGGTAATTCCCGTCGAATTGCAGCAAAAATACGGCATTTCGCCCTTAAAAGAGGCGGTTTTTGCCGTTCATGCGCCCAAAAATCAGCAAGAATTGAAAAAAGCGTCCGAGCGGGTCGCCCTCGAAGAGTACTTCACGCTCGTGTCGGCGTTTAAGCTGATCAAGGGAGACAGGGCGGACGCGCGGCTGAGAAAGTACAGCGTGACCGAGCGGGAAGTGGCGGAGTTCGAGGCGCGTTTTCCCTTTGCGTTTACTGCGGGACAGCAGTCCGCCGTGCGCGCGATATACGATAATTTAAAGTCGCCCGTGCGCATGAACAGGCTATTGCAGGGCGACGTAGGAAGCGGCAAAACGGCGGTTGCGCTTACGGGCATTTTTATGGCGGTAAAGAGCGGATTTCAGGCGGTTTACTTGTCGCCGACCGAAGTGCTCGCGGCGCAAAACTTCGCGCTTTTGGAGCGCATTTTCCCCGATTACAAGGTGGGATATTTGGCGGGCGGAAGCACGGCGAAAGAGAAAAAAGAGCTGAAAGCGGCGCTTGAAAGAGGGGAAATCGATATTCTTTGCGGCACGCACGCGGTACTGCAAGGCGATGTGAAATTCCCGCGGCTCGGCTTTTGCGTGTGCGACGAACAGCATCGCTTCGGCGTTGCACAGCGCAATACATTGAGCGAAAAGGGTGATGCAATCGATATATTGATTATGTCGGCAACGCCCATTCCGCGCACGCTTTCTTTGATATTTTACGGCGATTTGGACGTAACGACGATAACCGATAAACCCAAGGAGCGGCAGGAAATCACCACCGCGCTTATCCCCGAGCGCAAGTACGAGGATATGCTCGGCTACATTCGGGGCGAGGTAAAAAAGGGGCGGCAGGCGTACTTCGTGTGCGCTAAAATCGATGACGACGAAGGGCAAGTCACTTCGGTTACCGAGCTGTACGACAAACTCAAAAACAGCCTCTTCGACGTGCGGTTTGCGCTTTTGCACGGGCGCATGAAAGACAAGGAGAAGGCGGAAATTATGGCGGCGTTCAAGCGCAAGGAGTACGACTGCCTTGTGGCGACGACCGTTATCGAAGTGGGAATCGACGTGCCCGATGCGACAATCATGGTGATTTGTAACGCCGAGCGGTTCGGGCTTTCGCAACTCCACCAACTGCGCGGACGCGTTGGCAGAGGAAGCGAAAAGAGTTGGTGCTTCCTGCTTGTGGGCGGAGGCGGCGAAACCGCATTGGAGCGTTTAGCAGTGCTGAAAAACACGTCCGACGGATTTAAACTTGCCGAAAAGGATTTGGAACTGCGCGGGGGCGGCGACTTTTTGGGAACCCGCCAAAGCGGCAGAATGTTGAGCGGGATTAAAAATTTGAAATATTCTGCGGAAATTATTTTTACCGCGAAACGGCTTTCCGACGAAGCGTTTGAGCGGCGGTTGAATTTTGAAGAAATTAAATGCGTGGCGATGCAGAAATACGAGAGCTTGAAAGACGTTGTTTTGAATTAGGGAGATAAGAGCCCAAGGGGAGTTTCTGCGCCTGCGGCTTGAAAGTGTCGACACCTCTTTCTTGTTTGCTTGCTCCGCTTTTCGGGTGTCTCGCACGAACCCCGAATGCTTCGAGCGCACTTATGTCCACCAAAAAAAGGAAGGCAACAGCCTTCCTTTTTTTGGTGGACCCAAGGGGAGTCGAACCCCTGACCTTCTGAATGCCATTCAGACGCGCTACCAACTGCGCTATGAGCCCGTATGAAGTTGGACTTCGTTTCGTGGGATTCTTCGGGGGATAAACCCCCTCAGAATGACGGAACTTTTGGTGGAGCTGCGCAGAGTTGAACTGCGGTCTTACAAGGTTCAAGCGCGGACACTACACGCTTAGTCTATGGTCGGTCTTGCCCGAAGTAAGCCCATAGACAAGCTTACAGGGGGCGTGTTTCCGAAGAGCTTTTTATAAGGGGGGAAACGCGCCCTTACAAAAGGTTGCCCACTTTAATAACGCTCTGCTTCCCGCCATGGGGAACGGAAAGAGAACGGAGCCTAACGCTGTTAAGCCGCAAGTGCTACGCGGCGGGTAGCCCGACGCGCAACGGTCGATCTTCTGCTTTTATTATCAGCATTTAAAATTAGTCCGTTTTTACGGAGCCGAGCCTCCGACGTGCGTCCTACGAAATCCGCTTGCAATCGAATCCTAAACAGCCCCGAATGCGTATATATTATAATGGATAGGAAAAGTATTGTCAAGGGAATTAACGGGGGAAATCCAAATTTATCCCCTGCCCAAGGCGGGGGGCTGTTCCGTCATTGCGAGACATTTATGTCGAAGCAATCTAGTATTAAGATTGTATCCGCGTTATTATTTTCTGGATTGCCGCGGTCGCGTTGCTCCCTCGCAATGACGGTTGGGCGAGCGCAATGACGGTTGGGCGAGCGCAATGACGGTTGGGGTGGGGCAAAAGCGTGGTTTTGCTTCGCGCGCATATCATTATAATAAAGGGAATTATGGGTACAAATTTTATTCAATATAAAGAGTACGGGCGGGGAAAGTCCTAAAAAATGGAAAAAAAAGCGAATTTTTGGTGAAATAACAAAAATTTTTTCCGATTTTTTGCGCAAAACCCTTGTTTAGAAAGAAAATGTATGCTAAAATGGTACTGACTAATAGTGTCGTATTCTAGCTTGAACGCGAAAAACGACACGCTTAACCGTCACCCTGAACGAATGTGAAGGGTCCCATTGGTCGATAGTGGACTTTGTTTGGTGGGATTCTTCGGGCTTCGCCCTCAGAATGACGGGAACAAATGGAAACAGGAGGGTCTTATGAAAAAGATCTCGGCAAAGAAGTTTAAAATTACAACGGCAATTTTAACGGTGCTCATGACATTGGGTAGCGCTTTTGGTGTTTTATTGGGCGTGGTAAATAAAACTCAGGGGGGGGGTGGAGAATTTGCC
>CAMWUS010000012.1 GCA_947177495.1 uncultured Clostridia bacterium | reverse complement strand
GTGTTCGCGCTTTACGGCAAGGTGTCGCGGTTGGACGCCAAGGACGCCGTGATCGCAAGCCTTATCAATTACCGCTTGGACAAAGCATACGTCAATTTCGAATTCGAAATCGTGTACGGCGGCAAGCGGCGGCAGTACCGCGTGGAGCGGGAATTAAAGCGCAAAAATTCGCAACAGAGCGTGCGCGTCTACGAGCGCGAGGGCGAAAGCCTTTTGGCGCAAGCGGAGGGCTCGCGCGATGCAAACGCGTTTTTGAGCAAAATCATCGGGCTCGAACAGCGGGACTTTGAAAAGTGTATCGCGCTTCCGCAGGGTGAATTTGCACAGTTCGTAAAAGCCGCTCGTTCGGACAGGCTGAAACTTATCGCACGGCTGTTCGATTTGGAGCGGTACGGCGAGGGACTCGTAAAGCGTACGGGTGCGAAATACACCGCCGCAAAAAACGAGGCGAGCGTGTTGGAAGCGCGCATGGAACCTTACCTCTCCGTCACGGAAGAAGCGATTGCCCAAGCCAAGCGGGAATTGAAAGCGCTTGCGGGGCAGGAAAAACAGGCGGAAGAGGCGCAGGAGAAAGCGCGGGAAGCGGAGAAAAAGTTGTCCGCGCTCTACGAAAAGCGCAAAGCCGCCGCAGAAGCGGCGCGGGAAATGGAGAAGCTGGAAGCGCGGCGGGAACGCATGGCAGCGCTGAATGCGGAGCTTTCCCGTTTGGAAAAAGCGGCTACCGCCGCCAAGGCGGCGCGCGAGGAGCGGGACACCAAAGCAAAGCTATTAAGTGCCGAGCGTGCAGAAAAAGAAGCAAACACGACGCTTGCCCGCGCAGAAGAGGGGGCAAAGCTCCTCGGCGAGGGCAAGGCGGAAGAGATAGAAGCGCGCATTCGCGATCTTACGGAGCGCGTCAAGCAAGCGGAGCTTGCCGAACGCGACAGAAAGCAAGCGGCGGAGCTTCAACAAAAAATTACGAGCACCGAGCGGGAATACGCCGAAGAAGCGGCTATCTACCGCGATTTCGATTACGACCGCGAATGTGAAGAGCTGCAAAAGGAGCTCGACGCTTGCGGGAACGGAGATTTTAACGACTACGCGGCGACCTACGCCAAAGAGCGTTTGCTTCGCGGCGAGTACGCGATATTTGCGGAAGAGCTTACCCGTTTGACGGAAAAGTACCCCGCAATCGCACCCGACAGCAAACCGCTCATCGAAAAGTATAGCGGACTTGCCGAGGGCGAAAAGGTAGATTTTACCCACGTCGAAGAGGAATTCCGAGCGTTGGAAACGCGCAGAAAAGCGGCGCAGGAAAAGCGGGTCGCGCTCGAACAGGCGCGCGGGGGGTACCGCGTACACCTCGAAAAACTGCAAACTCTGCAAACGGACAGAACGCGTTTGCGGGCGGAATATGAAAAGCTCGTCGCTTCCATCCCTAAGGACGAGGGCACGGAGAAGCTGAAAGCGGGACTTCGCACCGCAGAGGAAGAAAAGAAAGCTTTTGCGGAGCGTTCGGCGCGCGTTGCGCGTGCGTTAGAGGAAGCGCGAACGGGTGCGGCACTCATGACGGAGCGGGCAAACGCGGCGAAGGAGCGGCTTGCGGAAGTAGGGAAACGGCTTGCGGAAGCACTTTTAGAAGGCGACTTCAAGAGCGGCGCGGAAGCGGAAGAGCTAACGCTCAAATACGGCGATGCGGAGAGCGCGCGGCGCAAAGTGGAAGCTTACCGCGAGGAGTATGCCGCGGCGCGGGCGAGATTGAGAGAACTCAGCAAAGAAGATTTCTCGGAAGCGACGGACGAAAACGTGCGTGCGGCGCGGGAAAAGCTTTCCGAAGCGGAACGCGCGGTGAAGGAGATCGCGCGGGCGGTCGCGGTGAAAACGCAAGAGATAACGCGTGCAGAGCACGACATTCTCGTAAAAAAAGAGCTTGCCAAAGACCTTGCCCAAAAGCGCAAAGAGGCGGAGCTTTACGAACGCCTGAAAAAGCTGATAGACGGCAACAAATTTATGGAATACGTCGCCGAGGAATATTTGCAGACGGTTGCGGGAAATGCAAGCGGGCGGCTTTTATCCCTGACGGACGGAAGATACTTTTTGCGTTACCAAGACGGGTTCGTTGTTGGGGATAATTTCAACGGCGGCGAAACGCGCGGCGTGTACACGCTTTCGGGGGGAGAAACTTTCCTCGTGTCGTTGGCGCTTGCGCTCGCGCTCAGCGGAGAAATCTGCGCCCGTTCTCTTCGTCCCATCGAGTTCTTTTTCCTCGACGAGGGCTTCGGAACGTTGGACGGCAAGCTGGTAGACACCGTTATGGACAGTCTGGAAAAATTAAAGGGCGAACATTTCTCGATCGGGATTATTTCCCACGTCGAGGAATTACGGCATAGAATCGACAGAAAACTGCTCGTGACAAAAGCGACGGAGCGGCACGGTTCTAAAATTACTATGGAGTGAGGTGTGAAGTGCCTACGATTTTAACGCCTGTAACGTTATGGCGGGATTTCGACAGCGAATTACCCTTAAACGAGGAAATACTCTCCGAGCGGCGAGAGGACGGTTTCGTATACCGCGAAATTTGTTTTTACGGACGGGATACGGGCGAAGGCAGAGTAAAAATTTATGCCTGCTACGCTTTTCCCGACGGCAAGGAGGAGTTTCCCGCGGTCATGATTTTGTTCGAAGCGGGCTTGGGGTTCGACGAGGATTTTTACAAACGCTTCCTCGAACGCGGCTACGGCGTGCTCTGCGTAGACTACTGCGGCGCGAACGGCACCGAAAAATGTACGCAATATCCGCAAAACGTAGACTACGCGAACTATGAACGCGCGGGCGAGCATCTTATGTTCGCAAACCCCACGGCAAAAGAAACGAGCTGGTATGAATGGGCGGGCGTTGCGCGCTACGGCGTGCGCTATCTCGCCACCCGCAAAGAGGTTACCAACGTGGGCGCAGTGGGTTTAAGAACGGGCGGCGAAATTCTCTTTAAAATCGCGCCCTACGCACCCATTTCCTGCATGATTTCCGTGTGTGCGGCGGGTTGGCTCGCCTATCGCGGAATCGATAAATTTTCGGATACGCAACAAATTTTCAACGAGGAACGCCACCGCTTTATCGCGGGGTTGGACTCGCAGAGCTACGCACCCTACGTCAATTGCCCCGTACTGCTCATTTCCGCCATCAACGACGCGAAATACGACTACGACCGCGTTTACGATACGTTCCGCCTTATCAATACCAAGGTGGAAAAATCCATTCTCTTTTCGGCGCACGGAAACGGTTTGGTGGGTTCGCACTCGCAGGAGAACATCAACCTGTTTTTGGATAAATATTTAAAGGGCAGGTCGGTGTTTATCAGCAGTCCCGTGACGATCGGCATGGAAGAGGACGAAAAGGGCAACCTCACCATACGTAGCGAATTCGACAGCAAGGGCGAGATTCGCGAATACGGTATTTTCTTTACGGAAAAAATAACCGATTCCAAGGTGCGCGATTGGACGCGCATTTTGGGCAAGAGCGACGATTTGAGCGACGACAACGTGGGCATTATTCCGCTCAGCGCGTTTACGGGCAGTAAGCGTGCGCTCGTTTACTCGTTTGCGAATTATTCCAACGGCTTTTCCGTAACCTCCAAAATTTTGGAAGTTACGCTCGACAAGCAATATGCGAACAGTGTACCCGCCAGCCGCGTGGTATACACAAGCACGGACGGCAGAAACGGCTTTGTGGGCTATCGCCGCCGTGTTCGTTCGGTTGCCGATTGCTTTATGAAGGGCAAATCGGAAGTGACGCTCAAACCCGGCTACGGCGGCATTTTGGGGATCACCGCGCCGTCGGGCATCGTTTCCTACCGCGTGGGAGAACCGCGTTACGAACCGCCCGAGGGAGCGGCAATTCAATTCGACGCATACAGCAAGGAAGATACTTCCATGCTCGTCACTTTCTTTTTGGACGCGGACGAGAACGAAAGTCAGGGCTATACCACGGAAGTGCGTATCGAGGGCGGCGGAAAGTGGAAAAACGTGCTTTTGGAGCCCGACGATTTCAAGTCGGAAACGGGCGCACATTTAAGCGACTTTAAGGGCGTCATTTCCGTTCGCTTCCTGTTCCAAACGGAAGTACTCATCAATAACGTGATATGGATTTAAGCGAATTCAAACTCGGAACAAAGTTAGAGACGAAAAAGCCGCATCCGTGCGGCGGAAAGGAGTGGGAAATCGTGCGGACGGGTGCCGATTATAAAATAAAATGTTTGACCTGCGGGCGCACCGTCATGCTGTCGCCCGACGAGCTCATAAAGCGCGTCAAGCGCGCGGGGGAGCAGCGTTGAACCGCCCCGCCCCGCTTTACGGCAAGAAAAAGCCCACGCTCGGCACGATTGCGGCGAATATCTTTTGCGTGCTCGCCGCATGCCTTTTGGTGTTGCTTTCCGTCAACGCCTATCTCAATCGGCGGTACACTCCGTTTATCGTCGTCGGCAGTTCCATGCAAAAAACGTTCGAGGGCGGCGACTGCCTTTATACCGATTCACGCAAAACGGCGGTTCGCGGCGACGTGGTGATTATCAACGTAACTCCTTATCCCAATAAGTACCACCCTAACGGCGAAGACGAATATTTCATCATCAAGCGTCTGATTGCAGTAGAGGGCGACAGCGTGTATTGTAAGGACGGCGTCGTGTACCTGAAAAAGAGCGGCGAAGAGCAGTTTTCCGCATTGAACGAGCCGTATATTTACACCTATATGTCCGTTTGGCAAAAGGATTTCGGCGGTGTTTTGGGCGGTGCGCCCAACGAAGTGAAAAAGGACGAGCGGGGGCTGTACGGCACGCTCGATTATGATAGCGAGGGAAACGTAGTTCCCGTCACGGTGGGCAAAGGGGAAATTTTCTTTTTGGGCGACCACCGCGACAACAGCACGGACGCCCGCGACGTCGGGTGTTTGAAGAAGACGGACATCGTCTCGGTCGTGCCCGAATGGGCAATCGAATGGAAATGGTATTCTACGGGCTTAGAGAATTTCCGTGAAAAAATTCTAAGCGCTTTCGGATTATAAATTTGGGAGGTTTCATATGATTCAGGTTACGTCGGACAGCACGTGCGACCTCGGCGAAAGTATTCGCGAAAGAGGGATAGAAATTATGCCGCTTTCCGTTATTTTGGGCACGGAAAGTTATTTGGACGGTGTGAACATTACGCCGCAAGACATCTTTGCGTTTGTGGAAAAAACCAAGCAGCTCCCCAAAACGGCGGCGCCGAGCACGGTGGACTACGAGGAATTTTTCGCCAAATTCGTAAACGAGGGCAAAACGGTCATTCACGTAAATATTTCTTCCAAGTCGTCGGCGTCGCATTCCTATGCGAAAAAGGCGGCGGAACAGTTCCCCGGCAAAGTGTTCGTCATCGACTCTCACGCACTCTCTTCGGGGCAGGGCTTGCTCATTATGAAGATTTGCGACTTTGTAGAGAACGGCATGCCCGCGGAGGAAATCGTAAAAGAAGCGGAAAAACTCATTCCCAAAATCAACACATCCTTCGTGCCGGACAGGCTCGATTACCTGTATAAGGGCGGGCGTTGCTCGCGTATGGCAATGTACGGCGCGAACATTCTTAAAATTCATCCGCTCATCGAAATGCAGGACGGTCAGCTTGTCGCGGAGACGAAATACCGCGGCAGTATGCAGAAGTGCATTTCCGCTTATATTAGCGACCTTGCCGAAAAATACCCTACATACGACAAGACGCGTTGCTTCATCACGCACAGCAGTGCGGATAAAGAACTTGTGGATTTTGCCCGCCAAAAGGTGGAGGAATGTTTTTCGTTCGATACCGTTTTGGAAACGGTTGCGGGCTCGGTCATTACGGGGCATTGCGGCAGAAACACGCTCGGCGTGCTGTTCATTGCGGAATAAACAAGCGCGTAGCGCATTCAAAAGGATACTATGATAAAACTTTACGACGACAGCGATTTTTGGAACGTTAGAATACAGCGAAAAAAGCTTCTTTGGGGCTTTTTAGGCGTAACGATTGCCGTGTTTTTGGCGCTTGTGGGGCTTGTGACTTACTACATTTTGTTGCCCTATAAAGATCCCAACACAACTTGGGTGATTGCCGTTACCTGCGTGATTGTGGGGCTGTACCTCATCTTTTTGTTCCCGTACATGGGCATCAGCTTTAAACGCTGTAACGCTTATTATAAGGCGATGCGCTATATTTCGGTCGGGCTGAAAGAGACCGCGACGCTTCCGTTCGAATACGTAGACGATTGGACGACGCACGACGGAATCGACGTGAACGTCGCCGTGTTCGCCGTAAAAAATATCAAGCGCGACGAGGTCATGCACCGCCAAATTTTCGTAGACGGCGAAAAGGATTTCCCGCCCTTCGAAGAGGGCAAGACCTACAAGCTGGTTTCGCAGGGCAATTTGCTCATCGAATACGAGCCGATCGAGGAAGAAGAGGAACCCGCGCAAGAATAATTTAAAAACGAAAAATATCAGATAGGAGCTATCAATATATGGAAAGAAGCGAAGTAAAAACCGAATACAAGTGGAAAGTAGAGGACTTATTCGCAAACGACGAAGAGTGGGAAAAGGCATATGCCGAAGTAAATGGTGCGTTGGATTTTTCGGCTTACCGCGGCACTTTGAACACGCCCGAAAATATTTTAGCTTATCTCAAGGCAGAGGAAGCGGTTGAAATCAAGCTGTTGCGCGTTTACGGTTACGCATTTTTGCGCCACGACGAAGACGTGCGCGTGACCAAATACAATTCCTATTTCGCTCGCGTCATGACGCTCATCACCCGCTTGGGTGCGGAGACCTCGTTCGCAACGCCCGAAATTTCCGCGCTCCCCGAAGCAACGCTCGACGCGCTTGTAAAAAATCCCAAGCTCAAAGATTACGACTATATGCTTTCTCGTTTGAAGGCGAAGAAGAAATACATTCTTTCCGAAAAGGAAGAGCGCATTTTGGCGCAAACGCAGGAGCCGATGAATGCGGCGAACGAAGCGTTCGAAATGCTTGACAACGCCGATTTGAACTTGCCCGAAATCGAGTACGAGGGGAAGAAGCAACAGCTTTCGCACGGACTGTATTCGGTCATCATGTTCGGGAGCGACCGCGAAAAGCGCGCGGAAGCGTTTAAGCTGTATTATTCCGCTTACCGCAAGCTCATCAACACGCTTGCATCTACCTATCACAGCAACGTCAAACAGGACATTTTCTATAAGAACGTGCGCGGATACGCTTCCTGCCTCGAAATGGCGCTCTTTAACGAGGACGTAGACAGAAGCGTGTACGACAATCTCGTAAATACCGTAAACGAGTGCGCGCCCGTCATGCACCGCTATATGCAGGTGCGCAAAAAGACGCTCGGCTTCGACGAAATGCACGTTTACGATATGCACACGCCGCTCGTGGAGAACGCGGAGCTTCGCCTTTCTTACGAGGAAGCGTACGAGTTGGTTTTAAAAGGGCTTGCGCCCCTCGGCAAAGAGTATAACGCGTTGCTCAAAAAGGGCAGGGACGAACGTTGGATCGACGTATGCGAAACGGAGGGCAAGCGCAGCGGCGCGTACTCCTTCGGCGTCATCGGGTATCACCCGTTTGTACTCCTCAACTATCAAAAGACGACGAACGACGTGTTCACGATTGCGCACGAGATGGGGCATTCCCTGCACACTTATTTCTCCAACGAGAATCAACCCTATGCAAAAACGGACTACACCATTTTCGTAGCGGAAGTCGCAAGCACGGTCAACGAAGTGTTGCTCCTCAAATACTTGCTCAAAACGACGGACGACAAGCGCTTGAAGAAATATTTGCTCAACTACTTCATGGATATGATCCGTACCACGCTATTCCGTCAGACGCAGTTTGCGGAGTTCGAAGAAAAGGCGCACGCCATGGCGGAAGCGGGCGAACCGCTCAATAAGGATAATTTGTCCGAGCTGTATTACGGGCTGAATAAAAAGTACTACGGCGAAGCGGTCACGCACGACAAGGACATCGAAATCGAGTGGGCGCGCATTCCGCACTTCTACCGTTCGTTCTACGTGTACAAATACGCAACGGGAATTACTTCCGCCGTATGTATCGCAAACAGAATTTTAAAGGAAGGGGAACCCGCCGTAAAGGATTACTTCCGTTTCCTTTCGGGTGGTTGCAGTACCGACCCCGTGTCGCTGCTGCGTATCGCGGGCGCCGACCTTACCAAGAAAGAAACTTACCTCGTTGCCATGAAGGAATTCGAGGAAGCGTTAAACGAGTTCGAAAAAATCTAAGAATAGTTACAATAAACTAAGGAAACGTTATGGCAGTCAATCAAATGCCGCACAATTTAGACGCGGAAGCAGCGCTTTTAGGCTGTATCATTATCGACGAAGCAATTCAATCCGAGCTTTTGGAAACGCTCAAAGAGGACGACTTCTATCAGGAATCGCACCGCATTATTCTTTCGGCGATGAAAGAGGTTTACGGCGCGCGCAAGCCCGTGGACGTCGTTACGCTCACCGACTGTTTGGAGCGAAACGGTACGCTCGAACGGGCGGGCGGGCTTCGCCATATCACCGAGCTCGCGGAAATTACTCCGTCGGCGGCAAACTATAAACAGTATTTCGAAATCGTCCGCAGAGACGCGGTCAACCGTTTGCTCATTCGCGCGGCAAAGGGAATTATCGAGAACAGCATGAAGAGCCCCGAGGAGCGGGAAGCGGTCGCCTTTGCGGAAAAGGAAGTGTACGACATTTCGCGCAAAGAGGACGGTTCGGCTTTGGCAGGACTTGCCGACGGCGTGGTCGTGCATCAGGTCATCGACAAGTTCGAGGAAATCCAGTCCAACCCCAACGCCTTCCGCGGCGCGGAAACGGGCTTTACCCACCTCGACCGCATTACCAACGGATTGCAGAAATCCGACCTTATCGTCATTGCGGCGCGCCCCGGTATGGGAAAGACCTCGCTTGCCATGAACATCGTGGAAAACGTGTGTCTCAACAAGGGCAAAATTGCCGCCGTATTCTCGCTCGAAATGCCGCGCGCGCAGATCGTACAAAGACTTTTGTGCGCTCATGCGGGTGTGAGCATGGAAAAGGCACTTTCGGGCAAGCTCGTGCAGCGCGAGTGGAAGCGGCTGTTGCTTGCGGGCGATAAGCTGAAAAAAGCGAAAATTTACATCGACGATTCTTCCCGCGTAACCCCTGCGGAAATCCTCTCCAAATGTAGGCGGCTTTCCTCGCAGGCGGGCGGGTTGGATCTCATCATGATCGACTATATTCAGCTCATGAGTGGCGGCGAGAATTATCGCAACAGCGAAAACCGTCAACAGGAAATCGCGTCCATCACGCGCGATTTGAAGCTGATGGCAAAAGAGCTGGACGTGCCTGTCATCGCGCTTTCTCAGCTTCGCCGTATCCAAACCAAAGAGCCGCAACTTTCCGACTTGCGTGAATCGGGCGCAATCGAGCAGGACGCGGACATCGTTATGTTCATCAACCGTCCCGACGTTACGGCTACGGCGGACGAGCTTGCCAAAGGCAGCGTTGTGAAAGGCGCGGCGGAAATCATTCTCGCCAAGCACCGTAACGGTGCGTTGGGCAGAATTCAGCTCCGCTTCTTGGGCGAAAGCACTAAGTTCGTGGACGTGGAAGATCAAAACCGTCCCACCGAAGAACCGGGTGCGCTACCTCCGCCTGAGGACGATTATTCTCCTGCGGACGTATTCCCCGAACCGACGGGGATTCCCGAAGAATGAAAACGCACATCGTAAGCCCTAACCAAGAATGGTTGGAGCGGGCGAAAGAGCATATTTTGCAGGGCGGTGTCGTGGCGTTTCATACCGAAACCGTTTACGGATTGGGCGCAAACGCGTTTAACGACGAAGCCGTAAAAAGCATTTTTGCATTAAAAGGTCGCCCTGCGGATAATCCGCTTATCGCGCACGTTCACCGCGATTACGATATTTCTAAAATCGTGGACGAGGTACCCGCATATACGGAAAAGTTGCGGAAAGCCTTTCTCCCCGGTCCGCTTACCATGGTGTATCCCTCTAAGGGCAAAGTGAGCAGATACGTCTCCTGCGGATTGGATACGCTTGCAATCCGCGTGCCTTCTTCTTTGGCGGCGCAGGCATTTTTACGGGAAGTGGATTTACCGATTGCCGCACCGAGCGCAAACCGCAGTAAGCACGTTTCGCCCGTTACTGCTCAGCACGTATACGACGATTTTGAGGGCAAAATTCCGCTCATTCTCGACGGTGGCGCGTGCGACGGCGGTATCGAGAGCACCGTTTTGGATTGTACGGGCGAAATTCCCGTCATTCTGCGGGCAGGGCTAGTCACGCGGGAAATGATAAAAAGCGTTGTAGGAGCTTGCGGCGTTTACGAGAAAAAAGCGGGGGAACGCCCCAAAAGCCCCGGTATGGCGTACAAGCATTACGCGCCCAAGTGCAAGACGGCATATTTTACCGCAGAGGAGATAGGGCAAGCGATTGTTTGCTACCGCGAGGAAGAGGAAAAGGGCGGACGTCCGTATTTCTTCTTGGAAAGCGGATTTGCCAAAGAGCTTACAAAGAAGGGTTTCCGCGTATTCGATTTGGGCGAAACGGGGGAGCAGATGGCGCAAAGGCTGTATGCCGCTCTCAGACAGGCGGAGACGCAAGCCACTTTACTAATTGCAATCGAGCCGAGCGTGCGCGGCGGCGTTATGGACGGTGTTATGAACCGTCTGACGCGGGCGTTCGGGAGGACAAACGATGAAACATAAGAAAATCATATTTGTGTGTACGGGCAACACTTGCCGCTCTCCCATGGCGGAAGCGGCGCTCCGTGCGGAACTCAAAAAACGAAAAATCGCATGGTATACCGTGCAGTCCGCGGGCGTTCGGGCAACCGAGGGCAATCCCGTCAATCCGCTTGCCAAAACGGTGCTCGGCGAGGAGAAGCTGTCGCTTTCAGCCAAATTTCATTCTCGCCCTATCAGCGAGAAATTGCTCGGTGATGCGTATGCCGTCATTTGCATGGAGGAAGCGCAACGCGCACTCCTGCCCCAAAGAGAAAACGTAACCAGCTTTTTGGAGCTGTGCGGCAGAGAAATTCCCGACCCTTACGGGCAAGGCGAGGAGGTTTACAGAGCCACCTTGCACGCAATTTGCGCGTGTATGCCCGTTATCGTCAAAAAAATCATACCCGAAGCTCGGGGATAGGAGAAACTATGAAAATTGCAATTTGTTGCGATCACGGCGGTTTACGGCTGAAAAACGAAATCAAAAAATATCTCGACGCCAACGGGTACGATACGGTTGATTTCGGGACGACAAACGAAAACTCCTGCGACTATCCCGATTTTGCCTTGCTTGCGGCGGAAGCCGTTATGCGGGGAGAATGCGAAAAGGGCGTGTTCGTCTGCACGACGGGTATCGGTATCAGCATTGCGGCGAACAAAGTTCCCGGTATCCGCTGTGCGTTGTGTGCCGATCCGCTCTCCGCGAAGATGACGCGTTTGCATAACAACGCAAACGTTCTCGCGCTCGGCGGGGGATACGTCGGCGACAAGCTTGCCGAAGAAATCGTGAAAACCTTTTTGGAAACGCCTTTTTCCGAAGAAGCGAAACATCAACGCAGAATCGATAAAATTTCGGCAATCGAGAAAAAATATTCAAAAGTCACCATAGAATAAACAAAGGTAGAAAATATATGACCAAAGCTTTAAGAGACAAACTGATTGAATCGCTAACCTCGATTCTACCGATTGCGCTCATCATTATGGTGCTGTGCGCAACCTTCACGCCGCTCAATACGGGCACGTTTACGCTGTTCTTTATCGGCGTATTCCTGCTTATCATCGGCATGGGCTGCTTCACGCTCGGCGCGGATATGTCCATGCTCGTCATCGGCGAGAAAATGGGTACCGCTATGACGCGTTCGCGCAAAATTTGGTTGATCGCGCTCCTTTCCTTCGTAATCGGTATTATCGTAACCGTAGCCGAGCCCGATTTGCAGATTCTTGCGGAACAGGTTACCGCGGTGGCGGAAAAGACGTTTTTAGGGAACTACTTACTTATTCTCACCGTTGCGGTCGGCGTGGGTATCTTCCTTATGCTTGCAATGCTTCGTATCGTGTTCCGTATACGGCTTTCCATTTTGCTCATGGTGTTCTACATAGCCGCGTTCGTCATCAGCTTCTGCTTCGTAGATAGGGGCTTCTGGGCAGTTGCGTTCGACTCGGGCGGCGTTACCACAGGTCCCATGACGGTTCCGTTCATCATGTCGCTCGGCGTCGGTGTCGCTTCCATTCGAAGCGATAAAAAGGGACAGGACGACTCCTTCGGTCTCGTCGCGCTTTCGAGTATCGGACCTGTTATTGCGGTACTTATCCTCGGCGTTATCTTCAAGATCGAAAACATCGATTACGTGGTGGAAGAGCTCACCGTTGTAGAATCGACGCAGGACGTACTCTTCGCGTATTTGCATGGATTCGGCGATTACGCGCTTGAAGTCGTCATTGCAATCAGCCCGATCATCGTGTTTTTCATTCTGTTCCAACTCGTTACTCGTTCTTTCCGCAAACGTCAGCTTCTGAAAATCATATTCGGATTCCTGTATACGTTCGTCGGACTCGTGCTCTTCTTAACGGGTGCGAACGTCGGCTTCATGCCCGTCGGTAGAGAAATCGGGCGGTTGCTCGGTTCGGGCGCTTGGCAGAAATGGTTGCTCATTCCCGTGGGTATGATCGTCGGCTATTTCGTCGTTGCAGCCGAGCCTGCCGTTCACGTGTTGAACAAACAGGTAGAGAGAATGTCTGCGGGCGCAATCAGCTCGTCCGCCATGAAGAAGGGACTGTGCGCGGGCGTATGTATCGCAATCGGGCTCGCCATGATGCGAATCCTCACGGGCATCAATATTATGTGGATTCTCGTTCCCGGCTACGTGATTGCATTGGCGCTTACCTTCTTTACGCCGCCCATGTTTACGGGTATCGCGTACGACTCGGGCGGTGTGGCAAGCGGTGCCATGGTCTCCTCGTTCGTGTTACCTATGGCAATCGGTGCATGCAACGTTCTTAACCCTGTTGGAATTATGACGCAAGCGTTCGGGTGCGTCGCGTTCGTAGCGCTCGCGCCGCTCATTTCCATTCAGGTACTCGGCATTCTTTACAAACGCAAAACGGGTAAAATCAAGCGCAATTTCCTCTCCGTAGAGGACAAGATACTTGAATATACGGTGGATTGATATGGAAGAAAAAAAGATTAAGACAAAGTTGATCGCGCAAGGGAAAGAAAAGGCGGAAAAAATAAAGGAAAAAGTGAAGCAGGTGGAAGAAAAAGCGTCTGCCGCTCGCGCCGCAAAGGGTGGCGTCCGCCTTCCCAACCGTATCAAATTATTGATAAGTATCGTCAATTACAAAGACGAAATAAGGCTCAAAGAAATTATCGACGAAGTGTCCGTTGCACTCAGCTTCACCTTTGCGGGAACGGGTACGGCACGTTCGCAAATGCTCGACTACCTCGGCATCGGCGAAACGGAAAAAGCAGTCGTCTTTTCCCTGTTCCCCGAGAGCGACGAGGAAATCATTATTCGGGAGATACGCTCGAAAATGTCGCTGTATCTTGTGGGTAGGGGTATTTCTTTCACGGTTCCTCTTACGGGAATATCAGAAATTGTAGCAAACGGTATTGCGTCGGCATCGGCGGAAAAAACAGTTGACGGGAGAAAAATAATGAATTCTACTAACAGAAAATACGATTTGATTGTGGCTTCGGTAGAGCCGAACCGCATGGACGAAGCAATGGAAGCCGCGCGCAACGCAGGTGCGGCAGGCGGCACGATCATTCGTGCAAGAAGTCTCGATAACGCCAAAGCGGAACAGTTTATCGGTATTTCCCTTATGGAAGAGCGCGAGATTTTGCTCATTCTTACCAAAAAAGAGAGTAAGATTGCCATTATGGAAGCG
>CAMWUS010000011.1 GCA_947177495.1 uncultured Clostridia bacterium | reverse complement strand
TCGGTACCGACTTTCCAACCTTTGAACTCATAGCCTTCCGCTGCTGCGGGTGTGTCCGCTTCTGCGGGAAGATTGATTTTATCGCCGTAGTGCTTGCCCGTATATCCATTGGGAGCCTCGGCGCCTTCAACCGCGTTCTCACCGATCGCATAGGTTACGGTGTATTCGTCCTGCGTCCATTGTGCGGTATAGGTAACCGCTGCGGTAACAGCAACTTCGTCGGTATCCTTATAAAGCTTGGTATCCGTTTCGTCGGAAGATTTCCAACCGGTGAACGTGTAGCCGGGCTTCGTGGGATCTGTGCCGAACTTGTAATTATCTTTGCCGGGGCGCATAGGAACAACTGCGTTCTCTACGCCGTCCGTGTCGAAATCGAACGTAAGGTTTACATACGTGTTGCTCGCCTTGGGAGCCTTCGCAGAAGCTGCGGTGATGACCGCGCCGCCGTCATAGAAGAAGTTCGGTTTGATTTCCGCAGTGTCTGCCTTGAGCGTAACCGTATATTTTGCGGACGTAACGGGCGTAGCAAGCTCGGTATCCATGCCCGCATAGTTGGTTACGGTAACGGTTACCACGTTGTCTTCCAAGCTGATATTAACAACCTGAATGCAGGAAGCACCGTCTGCAAAAAGTCCTTGGTATTTAGCAAAATCCCAATTCGTCGCATCAATCGACAACTCGGCAGGAATTGCATTGGATTCCGATGCAGGGTCCCAAGTATTCCAAGGTTTAAAACCAAACACCTGTGCATCGGGACGGAAACGATACCAATCGTCGTTGATATTCATATCCGTTAAAATACCCGTATGCGCCAGCACCGTACCTGCGGTGATCGTTGCCTGAATGGTAACATCTTCGCCGTCGCCGACAAAGTAAGTCTTCGTCGGATCCCACAACGGTTTGATTTGATCTTTAATTTCGCTATCCGTAATATATTCGGGTTTAACAGCCGTTCCTTCTTCTGCCCATTGTGCGGTTACGGTAACGCTTCCCGTAACGGTGAACGTGCCCTTCTTTTTGATTTCGGCATTTGCGCCATCGCCGATCTTCCAACCCGTGAACTCGTAGCCGTCTGCTGCCTTGGGAGCATCGGGTAAGGTTACTGTCGCGCCCTCCAAAAGCTCGGTTGCCGCTGCGGGTACTTTTGCATCCGCATGCGCGTGGTCACCCAAAGCATAGGTTACCGTATATCTTGTCTGCAAGGATGCCCATTGCGCGGTTACGGTTATGCTCTTCGTAACGGGAATTTCGTCGCCCGGTTGTTTGTAATTGTCCGGATTGGTATCGTCGCCGATCTGCCAGCCGATGAACTTGTAGCCATCCGCCGCCGCGGGTGCCTTGGGCATTTTTACTGTCGCGCCGCTCTCAAGGTCTTTCACGCGACCGGGTACGCTTGCCATAGACGATGCGTGATCGCCCAAAGCATACGTTACCGTATATTTATCGGGCTGAGGCTCGGGCTTGGTGTTCTCCTTCCACTGTGCCGTGAAGGTAACGTCAGCCGCGCCCATGGTGTATTCTACACCCTCGCCATATGTGCTCGTACCGTCCGACCACCCGTTAAAGGTGTGGTTCTCTTTCGTGAAAGTATTGTTCGCCACGGTGAACTTATCACCCTCTTTGTAGTTAACCGTTGCAGGTGCTTCACCCGTCGCGCCGTCGCCGCCCAAGTACACAACTTTGTACTCTTTGTCGTCGTCTTTGTCGCGGCAAGCAAACAAGGTGCCTGCGGTTGCACAGACCATGAGCGTGACGAACGTGGCTTTAATAAGCCTCTTTGTGTTCATGTTACATCCCCCCTATTGGATTTTAATTACTCTATATTTTTTCCGCTTTGCGGACAGAGCCTCTTTTGTTCGGTTTTTGTTAATAAATTCATGAAAAAATTTATATAGACATAAACCTTTTAATAGTATACCACCGCCCCCGCCCTTTGTCAATCGTTTCTTGTAAATTTTTGACAAAAAGTTTTAAATGTGTTCAAGAAAGCAGGGGCTCGCGATATTAGTATAGATTGTTTTTAGAAAGTTTATGTATGAGGGTTTGTCCCTCCAATCGATGCGGAACAAACAAAAAACGCCCCCGAGGGGCGTTTTAGATGATATTACTTCAACAGTTTGGAAACGGCTTGCTGTACTTCGGCAAGAGCGGCTTCTGCGCTCGCCTCGTCCTTCGCCTTAATGGAATAATAGGTTTTGAGCTTGGGCTCCGTTCCCGACGGACGAACGCACACGAACGACCCGCCCGCAAGCTCGTAGTACACGCAGTTGCATTTGGGAATGTCGAGCGTTTGCTCTTCGCCGCTTGCGGTGCGGCGGATAGATGCGGAATAATCGCGCACCGCTTCTACCTTGAAGGAGCCGAACGCGTCTACTTTCACCGTCTTTAATTTATCCACGACGGCGTTCATTGCCTTCATAGCGCCCAGCCCGCTGTATTCGACCGATACGTTCTTATCGAGCACGTAGCCGTACTTTTTGTAAATTTCTTGCAATCTGCCGTATACCGATTTGCCGATATAAGTGTAATAGCACACCATTTCCGCGCAGAGCATGGAAGCGACGACCGCGTCCTTATCGCGTGCGTGGGTGCCGCGCAGGTACCCGCAGGACTCCTCGAAGCCGAACACGAATTCGTGCGTGCCGTCCTGCTCCCACTGCTTAATTTTTTCGCCGATGAATTTGAACCCGACGGGCGTTTCGTAGAGCGCCACGCCGAAGTCGTCGCAAATGGCTTTTGCCATACCCGTTGTAACGAACGACTTGACGACCGCCGCGTTATAGGGCAGTTTGCCGTCCTCTTTCAAACGGGTAAGAATATAGTCGAGAAGCAAAATTCCCACTTGATTGCCCGAGAGTGCCGTGAACTCGCCCTTATCGTCTTTGAGCGCAACGCCCAAGCGGTCGGAGTCGGGATCGGTGCCGAATACCACGTCGGCGTTGATTTCGTTTGCAAGCGCAATGCCCATGGAAAGCGTTTCCTTAAATTCGGGGTTGGGCACCTTGACGGTGGAGAACTCCGTATCGGGCATCGTCTGCTCCTGCACCACGGTAACGCAAATGCCGAGCTGTTTTAAAATGCGCATAACGGGAACGTAGCCCGAACCGTGTACCGGCGTATAGACAAGCTTCAAATCCTTCCCGCATTGCTCTACCGCTTCGCGGGAAAGCGTCAACTTGGAAAGCGCGGTAATGTATGTATCGTCTACGAGCGCGGGCACGGGCAACACGAGCGGAGAAAGGCCCGCCGAAGTGACCGAGAGATAGTCGGTGATTTTTTCGATAAAGCCGACCACGATCGCCGTTGCCTCGGGCGACATCTGCGCGCCGTCCTCGCCGTAAACTTTATAACCGTTATATTGCTTGGGGTTGTGGGAAGCGGTGATCATGACGCCCGCCACCGTGTGCAAATACCGCACGGCGTAGGAGAGCATGGGCACGGGGTGAACGTCGCCGAACAAATACGCCTTAATGCCGTTTTGCGCCAACACGCCCGCCGTCTTTTCCGCGAACAAGCGGGAATTTCTGCGCGTATCGTAGGAGATGACTACCCCGCGGGATTTCGCCTCTTCGCCGAGCGTGGCGATATATTCGGCAAGTCCCTGCGTGGCGCGCATGACGGTGCGGACGTTCATCATATTCTTTCCGCAACCGATGATGCCGCGCATACCCGCAGTGCCGAATTCCAGCTCGCCGCCGAAACGGTATTCTTTCTCCTTTTCGTCGTCAGCGATGGAGCGCAGTTCTTCGCGCTCGGATTCGGTAAGGCGCGGATCGTTTAACCAGCTTTCATATTCGGTTTGATAGTTCATAAAAACCTCCTTGCGTTTACACGATTATTCGGTCAGGTTGCCCAAATCTTCGGGCGTTTCCCCCGCGATTTTATTGAGGGAAACGAAATACTTTCTCCCCTCCTGCTTATAGTAATTTACAAACTGCATGGAAAGCAGGAAGATGAAGCTCAAAGGAATGCTGATGATGAGCGCACTGCCCACGGTGGTGAACAGGCACAGCACGTTGACGATAACGATGACGTACACGGCAAGAAGATATGCCGCGAACCGTCTGCCGAAATCTTTTTTGGTGGAAAAGCAACGTTTGAGCCCCGCACTCATGGAGAGTTTGTCCGCAATCATCGCGGGCATCCAAGCGGAGAACACCGCCATTTTGAGCGCCTGCAATCCCACAATGACGGTGACTGCAAGGCTGATGCCGAACATCACGGATAAGAAATTCCCAAGAGGAAGAATCGCGGGCACGAAGGCAACGCTTACCCAACACAACAGAATGATGATGACGTCGTATACAAAGGTAAGCGGCACGTAGACGACCTGATAGAGCGCCGCCTGCCCGATGCTCTTAAAATAAGCCGCCGAAAAGGGCGTGCGGGAGAATACGCTCATTCTGTCGTTGATGACGTTGCCGATTGCAAACACGCCAAGCCCGTTCGCAAAACGGGAGAGAATGTAAATAAGGCTGACGCCGACGATCGCGCCCGCAATGGAGCCGCCGTGTGCGCCGAGCATAGCAATAAAGTTTTTCGCCGCTTCCTGAAAATCGTTATGGAAGGTTTGCAACTTTTCCGTCTGCCCCGTTACGAGCGCGTGGAAAAAGTCGTAAATCAAGCTACGCATCGCCGTCCACTCCGCACTCGAAGTAACCGCGTTGAGCGCTAGTTTTAAAATAACGTAGATAAGGCTGAAAAAGACGACGCCCGTCATCAAACGGTACAACAGCAATTTGAATACCGCGGAGAAGTTGTCTATCGTGAGCCGCACGGCGTTTCTGAATCTCATAATAACTCCCTGTAACTGCGAAGAATGTCCTCTCTGTCAAGTTTGTCCGCCTCGAAATAGACGGTCTCCATACGGATCGTGAAATCGAGGAATAGGAACAAATACAACACGAGCGTCGCCAAACGGAAGGCAAGCTCGCCGAGGTAAGAAAATCCGATGACCGCCGCACTCATTGCAAGGAAATTCATTACAAACGAAAGCACGAGCCGCCAACGCAAACCCGACATTAACCGATAGGAATACATGAGCGCGTTATAGGTGCCGAAGCCCGTTACCTGCTTGCAGGGGAACAGCAAATAGCACACCGTAGCGAGATAGAGCATGATGAACGAGAACACAACGAACGCAAGCACGTCTAAAATATAGACGGCGATCACGTTCCCCACGGAAGCGACGGCAAAGAGCACCGCCGACAATACGACCGCCCAAACCTCGTAGAAAAAGAGGTATAAAAAGACAATTACAAAGGCGGACAGAAGTAAGCTTCCCATGTGGGAATAGGCGCCGCTAAGCGTGAGTTTGCCGAGGCGCATGTGCTTTTCTACCAAGGGTAAAAGAAGCGCCATGCAAAAGGAAAACGCAAGGTAGGCGCAAACGGAATACACTGCGCCAAGCAGGTCAAATCTCACAACGGAGAACGCGTTAAAGTATTGCAAGAAACCCGCCTTCGGCGCGCCCGAAAGGAACGCCGAAAGTAAGGAGCGGATCGCCGTGAAATCCAAAGAGAGCGAGAGAAAAAGCGCCGGTACGATTGCAAACGGCAACACAAACCAAATATTTTTAAAAATGTATTTCCAACTTCCGAATACGGTACGCACGGCTTTTCCTCCTTTCTTTATTCTTTGTTCTTTTGTCCCCACGCGTCATTCTGAGTGGGGTTTCCCCCACGAAGAATCCCACTGTGCTTCGCTTCATGGAACCCTTCACGCAAGGTTCAGGGTGACGAAAAATCTTATTTTATCATTGCATATCTTGCGGCGCCGAACAGGCCTGCGTCGTTGCCGAGACTTGCCGTAAGCAGCTCAACGGGCGCATAGCCCTCTTTGCCGTAAATATTTTTGCTAACCAACTTTTTAAGCGGTTCAAGCAAGGTATCCCCTTCCGCGCACACGCCGCCGCCGAGCAAAATCGCTTCGGGGCGGAATTCGTTGCAAAGGTTGGTAATGCCCTCCGCCAAATACCCGATATAAGTTTTTACGACCTGCGCCGCAGTCTTGTCGTCCTCGCGCATGCCGTCGAACGCCGTTTTGCCGTCCACCTTGTCGAAATCGCAAATTCCCCAAAGCGCGCTCTCGGGGTGTTTTTCCATAGCGCGCTTGGTTTGACGAATGAGCGCCGTCGCCGAAGCGTAAGCTTCGAAACAGCCCTTTCTGCCGCAGGTACATTTTTCACCGCCCATGCGAATGACCGCGTGCCCGATTTCCGCGCCTGCCGATTTATTGCCCTCGAACAGCTTGCCGTCGATGACGATACCGCCGCCCACGCCCGTGCCGAGCGTGACGAAAATAACGTCGTGATACTTGTTGCCCGCGCCGCAGAACTGTTCGCCGAGCGCCGCCGCGTTCGCGTCGTTTAAAACGTACACGGGCACGCCCAAAACAGCGCGCACTTCGTCGGCAAGCGGAACGTCTTCCCAATTCAAATTGTTGTTGTAAACGACGACGCCGTTTTTACTGTCGATACTGCCGGGCGAGCCGATGCCCGCCGCCGTGAGTTTAACCCCCGCTTTCTCCGCGAGCTTTAACACAAAATTTGCCATATCTTTTGCAACGGCTTCGGGGGCGCGTTCCTTTTTGGTGGAGATTTTGTCTTTCACGAGGAGCTTCCCCGTTTCGTCCACAATCCCGCATTTGATGAAGGTGCCGCCCAAATCGATTCCTGCGTAATATTTCATATCCGCCTCCCCGCCCGCTCGGGCATAAGATAAGTGTCTTGATTTATTATACTATTCCGCACGAAACTTGTCAAGTGTCAAAAACAGTGTTTTGTAATTTATATTGCCATAATGCGCATTCGTCACATAGGCGGATAATCACAAAAAAGCCGCCCGAGCGAATGCTCATGCGGCTTTCAATTACTCCGTAAATAATGCTTCTTTCTCGGCTATGATTTTTTCGATCTTGTTTAGATAGGTGGGAATATCTTTGGGACTGCCCATGCGCTCGATGCGCCCCGCCTTGTAATATTCCTCCCCGCTTTTGCGCGTACCCCGCGCCAAAAACAGTTTTTTGGAAACGGCGTTCGCACCTACGGCAAGGTTGTCGGCACACTCCTCCATAACGTCTACGTTGTAAACGGAAGCTGTGCCCTTTTTGCACCAACCCACGTTTTCGTGCGCGCCCGCCATATACTTTTGGCGGTACAAATAATACGGCTCGTACCCCGCCGCAGTGAGCGCCTTGCGCGAATAGGCAATCATGCTGCCCAAGCGTTCGCCCGAGAGTGCAGACACCTCTTCTTTCAGCCGCGCACCCTTTTTCAAGCAAAGCGTATGTACGGTGATATTTTCGGGATCGAGCGAAATCGCTTTATCCACGCTCTTACAAAATTCCTCTACGCTCTCCCCCGTAAGCCCCGCAATCAAATCGCAATTCACGGTAAAGCCGTAAGGTTTTGCGAGCGCGAACGCCTCTTCCACCTGCATTGCGGTGTGGCTTCTGCCGATTGCGCGAAGCGTTTCGTCGCAAAAGCTCTGCGCGTTGATGCAGATACGGGTAACGCCGTACTCTTTGCACAAATCGAGCTTTTCTTTGGTGAACACGTCGGGACGACCCGCTTCCACCGTATACTCGCAACCGTTCGTCCTGAGCGGTGCGACAGCCTCGAACACCGCGCGCAACTCCTCTACGCCGAGCGCAAAAGGCGTGCCGCCGCCGATATACACGGAGCGCAAATTGCCGATGAGCGGTTGCGCCGCGCGTAACTCTTTATCGAGCGCCGCAAGATAATCGGGCAAATAGGAACGCGTTTTGTCGATGGGTGCGGTGACGAAAGAACAGTACACGCACTTGGTGGGGCAGAACGGCAGGGATACGAACAAATCGCAATTCCCCTTACCATAGCCGTAAATGCCCTTTTGCCCATCGAGCACTCGCCGCACGAGCGCGGTGTTTTCTTCGCTTACGCCGAGCTCGTTAAAAAGCGGTTCGAACGGATTTCCGCTCTCCACTTCGGTATAGGCAAGCCGCGTCGGGCGAATGCCCGTAAGCGAACCCCACGGCAAACTTGTTTGGAAGTGTTTACACAATAACTCGTAGAGCGCGAGCTTCGCGTACCGCTTGAAAAGGCTTTTGTCTTCGAAGCTGAAAAAATCGTCCTGCGTTTGGGGGGTATGGCGAAATTCGTACGCCTGCCCGTCCACGCAAAAACGGTTGATAAAGTACGCTCCGTCCCGTTCCGCTTCGTGCGAAATATTCAGTTGTTCCGCGCCCGAAAATAAACGAATGACGTCCATTAACTCGGGTTCCAACTTGGGGATTGCAGAAGTAATCATGCCCGCACGTACCTGTTGTGTTTTCTCTGTTCGTTTAAAGTAGAGTCCTCGCCGTGCCCCGCAAAAACGGTATAATCATCGTCGAGCGCGTACAGCCGTTTTACGCTTTTCTGAAGCGCGGACGCATTGCCCGTGGGTAAGTCCGTTCTGCCGATATCCCCCGCAAACAGGGTGTCGCCCGTGAACAGCTTGTCCTCGACTGAATAGCACGCCCCGCCCGCCGTATGACCGGGGGTCGCGATAACTTTGAAAGGAATGCCCGCGAGAGTGAGCTCCTCTCCGTCGGTAAAAGTAAAATCTATCGTGAACGGCGGGACTTCCTCCCCGCCGAACTCTAACGCGAGGTTGTCCGCGCCGAGGGCGAGCGCCTGCTCTTTGGCAAGACAGCCCACCTTGGCACCCGCCGCTTGCAGGGCGGCGCAACCGCCGATATGGTCGAAATGCCCGTGCGTCAAAAGGACGAATTCTACGGTAAGCCCAAGCGCTTTCGCCTTATCGAGAACGCGCGGCTGAGCGGGATCGATACACACCGCGTGCTTGCCGTCCGCCGTTAATAAATAACTGTTGGAAGCAAAACCCACAGGATAAATTTTGTGGACTATCATAATTCTTCACAAATTTTTCGTTCCGAAAAATTTCGTGAGCTACTCTCCTTTATGGTTTCTCGTTGTCAGAGGAGCACTGAGCCGTGTCCGTCTTCATACACTAAGCCGCAGGTGTGCGGCAAATGTAGTCCCGCAGCGGAGGGCAACCCTCCTCGCGGAACATTATTTTAACCTCAGTTCTTTAATCGGAAACACGGCGAACGTCGATAATTTTCGAGTGCGCTTTGATTTTATTGATGAGAATTTCCACGTCGTGGCGGTTGGTGAGCGCAACGGTGACGTCTACGATTGCCGATTCGTTCTTGTCGTACCGCCCGTTGATGGAGGTGATTTCGAGTTTCATTTCCGCAACGCTTCCCGAAATTGCCGTGATTGCCGCGCCTTGATCTTCCGCCGTTACGACGATTGCCGCTTTAAAGCGCGCGCCCTGTTCGTCGGCGATCCACTCGGCGGGTTGCAGGCGCCCCTCGTCCGCATTCTTCATGTTGGGGCAGTCCCTGCGGTGAACGACAATGCCGCGCCCGCGCGTGACGAACCCGACGATATCGTCGCCGGGGACGGGCGAACAGCAACCTGCAAACGAGACGAGCAAGCCCGACGTGCCCTTGATGGTTACCGCGCTCTGAACGGTGCGGTGCAGCGGGCGTACGGTAACGGGCTGCGGCACCTCTTTTCGATAAAAATCAATCAGCTTAAAAATAACCTGACTGACGGAAATCGCGCCGTAGCCGATTGCAGAAAACATTTCTTCCTGCGTATCGAACGAGAACTTCTCCGACACGAGCTTGAAGCTCTCCGACGTGAGCAGTTGGGGAAGAGAATAGCCCTTGCGCTTGACCGCTTCTTCAAGCATGGTTTTGCCGAGACGAATATTCTCCTCTTTCATCTCCTTGCGGTAAAACGATTTGATCTTCGCCTTTGCAGAGGAGGATTTTATGAATTTGAGCCAATCGCGCGAGGGCCCCTTGCTGTTGGGAGAAGTGATGATTTCCACCACGTCGCCGAGCTCCAACTGCGAATTGAGCGGCACGATTTTTCCGTTGACCTTTGCGCCCGTACAGCGGTTTCCCACTTCCGAGTGAATGGCGTAAGCAAAGTCTACGGGCGTTGCCCCCGCGGGCAGAGAAATAACTTTGCTGTGCGGGGTGAACACGAGAAGCTCGGTACTGTAAAGCTCCCCCTTTACCGTTTCCATAAACTCTTTGGAATCTTTCAACCCGCCCTGCAATTCCATAACCTCGCGGATCCACGCCATGCGCTGATCGAGCGTGGTCTCTTCGGCGCGCTGTTCCTTATACTTCCAATGCGCCGCGATACCGTATTCCGCCGTGCGGTGCATTTCTTCCGTGCGGATTTGAATTTCGAACGGCTGCCCGAAGTTGGTGACGACCGTGGTATGCAACGATTGATACAGGTTGGGTTTGGGAGTGGCGATATAGTCTTTAATGCGCATGGGAACGGGCTTCCACTGCTTGTGGATTTTTCCGAACACCTCGTAGCACTCGTCCACTGTGTTCACAATAACGCGCACCGCCGTCAAATCGTATATCTGTTCGAGCGTCTTGTGCTTTTCCTTCATCTTTTTATAGATGGAATAGAAATGCTTGGGGCGCCCGAACACCTCGCCTTTAATGTTGCTTTCCTTTAAAATGACGTTGATTTCTTCCACCACGTAGTCGACGAAGCGGGTGCGCTCCTCCAACTTTTGGTGGATATTTTCCACCAAAAATTCGAATGCGGCGGGTTCGAGATATTTCAAGCACAAGTCCTCGAGCTCGCACTTTACCTGCGAAATACCAAGTCTGCCCGCAATGGGTGCGTAGATGTCGAGTGTTTCCCGCGCCATTTTCTGTTGGCGTTCCGCGGAAAGAAAATTGAGGGAACGCATATTGTGAAGTCTATCCGCAAGTTTAATGATAATGACGCGGATATCCTTCGCCATGGCGATAAAGATTTTGCGGAAGTTTTCCGCTTCCTCTTCCTCTTGCGATTTAAAAACGATTTTGTCAAGCTTAGTGACGCCCGAAACGAGGGAGAGCACTTCCTCGCCGAACTCGCGGCGAATGTCCTCTTCCGTCGCGCTCGTATCCTCGATGACGTCGTGTAAAAGGGCGCTCGCAATGGTGGTCGCGTTCAGCCCCAATTCTACGAGAATTTCCGCAACGGCGCAGGGGTGAATGAAATAGGGCTCGCCCGAAGCGCGCTTTTGGTTCTCGTGCGCCGCTTTGGCAAAATCGTACGCACGGAGCAACATTTCTCTGTCGTCGCCCGTGTAGTGGTCGTTTATCTTGCTTAAAATTCCGTCCATAGCCCCCTCCTTTTTCAGTTTTCCCGTTTTCCGCCGCAGGATATTTTACGATAAATTGCGGAATTGTTGAGGTCGGTTTTTACGCCGCGCACAATGCGTAGTATGCCGTTCTCCGTTCTGAGCAATCCAAGCTCGTGGAATACGGCAAGCGCGAATGCCGTCTGCTCTTCGGATACGCCCGCCTTTACCGTGCGCGCGGCTTCGGCAAGGCTTTCGCCCACAAACGCGCCGTCGTACTTTTTGAGTGCGGCAAACACCGCCAACAGTCCCTCGCGCGAACAGTCGAAATCAAAACCGACAGCCCCTTCTTTCGCCGCATAGAGCGCTGCCTTCCCCGCAAATACGCCCGCCGCGGGCGAGTCGAGAAAGACGATTTCGCGGAACGCGCTCAAATCCGTCCCCTCGTCGGGAGACACGAGCACCGCGTTGCACACGCTTCCCGAGGAAAGCGAGAACAGCTCCGTGGGAACGCTTTTCAGCACGGGATAGTTCTTTAAAACGGTGCGGTCGTGGCAGACCACGCAAAGCCCGTACGCGCAAGCCGATAATTTTTCTTCGAGCAATTTGTTAATTGCCGCGCAGGGCAAAACGGTTGCGGGAAGCTCCTCTTCGCCCAAGGCGTGCAGGCGGTTGCAGAGCAAATCGAGCCCCACGCGCTTGCCGCTGTTCCCGTCGTAATTGACGGCGCGGAGATATCCCTTGATATACTCCCTGCCGCGGAATTGCGAAATATTATATTCGAACACAAGCTGCTTTTTCAAGTCGCTTCGAAGTAATTTCAAATTCTGCGCGCCGTTAAAGGAGAGGAACTCCATTCTGTTCACGGTGAGCGAAAGATGCGGCGAAAGCGGTTTGAGGGGGGAAGCGTCGGTCGCTTCTGCCTCCACGTAAAATTGCGGACGGCGGTTGCCTACGCCGAAGGGTTCGAGCATTTCGAGCTCCGTTGCCACGCGGGCAAAGTCCTCCGCTTTTCCGCAAACGGGAAGCACGGGCGCGAAATCCTCGCGCGTGTAGTGCTCGCCCAAATAGGCGTCGAGCGCGGCTTTGAGCGCTTCGAATTTATCCGCCCGCACGTTGACGCCCGCCGCCTGCGAGTGCCCGCCGAACTCTTCGATGTGCTCCGAACACGCCTTTAACGCCTCGAAGATATTCACGTTATCGATACTCCGCGCACTTCCGCGCAGCATATCTCCGCTCTTTACAAACAACAGTGCGGGGCGATTGAACTGTTCCGCAATGCGCGCCGCGACGATACCGACCGTGCCCGCGCTCCAATTCTCGCCCGCGAGCATGATAATATTTCCGTATGCGCCGTCCGCATAAATGTGTGCAAGCGCCACGCGGTACATTTCGTCGCAATATTTTTGCCGCGCCACGTTGTAACCGTTGAGTTTTTCCGCAAGCGCGTGAATTTCGTCGTCGTCCTCGGATGTGAACATGTCGAGCGCGGCGTGCGCGTCGCCCATTCTCCCCGCGGCGTTAATGCGGGGCGCGACGGTAAACGCAAGCGATTGCGCCGTCGTTTCCCCTTTGCCGGAAAGTTCGGCAATCGCCCTGCGGGGGTTATGTGCAATCAGCTTTAACCCCTCCGCCACGATGTCGCGGTTTTCCCCCAACAGCGGAACGCTGTCGGCAACCGTGGAAAGCGCGGCAAAATCCAAAAGCCCCAACGCCTCTTCCCCGATGAGCGCCGAAGCGAGTTTCCACGCAACGCCCGCGCCGCACAGATTATCGTAAGGATAATCATCGGCGAGCTTGGGATTGATGACGATACAGTCGGGAAGTTCTTCGGGAAGCTCGTGGTGGTCGGTCACGATGACGTACGCACCCTGCTCTTTCAAGTATTCCACTTCCCGCGCGTTGGAAATCCCGCAGTCGACGGTGATAAGTAAGTCGGGCAAAAATTCGTCGAAAATCTTATCAATCGCCTCCACGCTCATGCCGTACCCGTCCGCCCGTTCGGGAACGTACAAATAGGGCTCGATACCGAACCGCGTGAGTGCGCGGCTCATGATAGCAAGCGCGCCGATTCCGTCCGCGTCGTAATCGCCGAATACCGCTACCCGCCATTCCTCGTCCCGCGCGCGCGTTAAAAGCTCTACCGCTTCCTTCATGCCGCGCATGAGGAAGGGCGATAGGAAGTGCTCGCGCGAGGGGTGCAAAAAGACGCGCATTTTCTCCGCGCTGTCGTTTCCGCGCGCGTAGAGAATGCCCGCCGTCGTGCGGGTTATATTGAGCTCCTCGGCGAGCGATGCTACCTTTGCCTCCTCGTCGGGAGTAAATTGGAATTCGCGGATGATTTTTTTCATAATTTAAGCAAAGAGCGGGATTATACAATCCCGCCCGTTTATATTGATTCGTTAGTCGTTTGTTTGCTCTTTTGCTTTGCCGATATAGCGTTTGTTTTTCAACTTGAGCTTGTCGAACGCCGCTTTCACGTGAACGTGGAGCGCGGGAGCGAAAAGCAAGGAAGAATAGAGCGCAACCGCTACGGGTACGAGCGCAGGGAGCAGGGACATTCTCACGCCCGCCGTAGCAACGGCGCCGCAAACGACAACCGTAGCCGCAATCGCGCAGCCGAACCCGAGAACCCAGAAAAGCGCAGTCTTCCAAGACTCGGCAACCGCTTCCTCTGCGGAGAGCGATTTGTAGGAAGGCTCTTTGAAGTTCTCCCGCATCTTGATGCACTGCACGAGCCACAACAAAAGCGATACCACCGCCGCAACGCCCGCATACAGCAAAGGCGCAAATGCATAGACGGGAATACGCGTAATTGCAAGAATCGCAAGCGTTACAAAGCTGTCGTGTACGCAAGCGGTAAGCCCCGTGAGCGCCGCACCGATACCGAAACGGATTCCGATATAGACGAGCACGACGATAGCGCCGACCACGAGCGCGATCGCGCCGCGCCAAATGCTTTCGCCGAACAGGCTTCCCTCTCCGCCGTGTACGCTTACGAAGATGTCCGCCGTATCGGGGAACTCCCCTTTTGCGGAATCGATCGCAACACGGGCGGCTTCGAGTGCCGCATCAGTCGCGCTTGACGAGAACGTGTAAACAAGCTTCTTGTCGCCCGTAACGCTACCGCTGTTGGAATCGATTTCTTTCACGGTATTTTTGTGAAGCACTTTGAGTCCGTTCTTATCGAACGCTTTCTCGCAGGTATCTTGAAGTTTCTCTTCCGCGCCCGTGGTAATTTCCACGGTAACGCCGTAGCTTACTTCCACCGTTTTATTGTTTCTTGTTTCGGGCGTCATGTTGAAGCCCAAAAGAATGAACAGGATAATTCCCGCAATGAGGATCACCGAGGAAACGGCAATCCAAACGGACAACAGTTTGGTAGGTCGTTTAGTCATCGTCAACCTCCTCTCTCTTGAAGTTGCAGAACTTGCCCTTGTTGCGGGTAAACGCCATCATGATCGCCCACATAAAGCGGTTGAGACCAAGTACGCCAACCCCGCTGAATACCGTGGCAAGCCCGAGCACGAATGCAAACGTACTCAAATTGGTAAGCGCAATGCCGAACACGATGAAGGAAAGCGCCGCGAGAACGACGTGCAAATCGAAGATGTGCCAGAAGTTTTGGCGGTAAGCCGATTTCACCGAAGATGCCATCGTTTTACCGAGTGCGAATTCCTTTCTCGCACGCTCGAACACGAG
>CAMWUS010000010.1 GCA_947177495.1 uncultured Clostridia bacterium | reverse complement strand
GGTTTCTGTGTTTTGTCTTTCATAAAAAAGATGCCGCTCCCTTGCGAGAACGGCACCGCAGAACACACCGTTCATCGTTAGTCGCCAAACCTAAACTAAATCCTTACATAAGTGAGTATTTTAGTAAACGATTACTGAGTATAGCTCTACCTACAGCTATACGCACTTATGTAAAAATTATTTAATTTAGGTTGGCTGTTTCATTGTAGCAAATTTTAAAATGAAAGTCAATAAAAAAGGCAAAATAAAAGACGCACAAGGCGTCTTTGTATTTTTTATCTCTTCGAGAACTGAGGAGCACGGCGTGCTTTTTTCAAACCGTACTTCTTTCTTTCCTTTACGCGAGGGTCGCGCGTGAGGAAGCCCGCCTTTTTGAGTGCGGGGCGCGTTTCGGGCTCCGCTTGAAGGAGCGCGCGCGCAATGCCGAGACGGATAGCGCCCGCCTGACCGGTATAACCGCCGCCGATGACGTTTACGCATACGTCGTACTTGCCCTCCGCTTGAACTTCAACGAGAGGTTGCTTTACGATGTATTGCAGGGTGCCCATGGGGAAATAATCCTCTAACGAGCGGTCGTTAATAATAATCGTACCGCTGCCGGCAGGAATAAGGCGCACACGAGCGATTGCCTTCTTTCTGCGACCGGTGCCCCAGAATTGTAATTTTTTCTTTAAATTCACCTTTGCCATATCAGCTTACCTCTCAAAATAATTTCAGAACTTCGGGCTTCTGAGCCTCGTGACGGTGTTTCTCGTCCTTGTACACTTTGAGCTTCTTGATCATTTGGCGGCCGAGAGAATTTTTGGGCAACATTCCCTTGATGGATTCGTATACCATAACGTCGCTCTTCTCGGCAAGCATTTTCCCGTAAGGGATTTCCTTTAAGCCGCCGATATAACCGGTATGATAGCGATGAATTTTATCTTCGCATTTCTTACCCGTGAGAACGACCTTGTCGCTATTGATAATGATTACAAAATCGCCCGTGTCGACGTTCGGCGTAAAGTCGGGCTTATTTTTGCCGCGCAAAATTGCGGCGACCTTGGAAGAAAGTCTTCCGAGAGGAAGTCCTTCCGCATCCACGACGTACCATTTTCTTTCAACCGTGCGTGCGTTTGCCATGTAGGTTTTCATATCCGTACTCCTTGTTTTGTGCTAATCCGGAAAAGGGGAAGCGCTTTTGCGCCGCAAACCACCCTTTTTTCAATCTTACTCATTCATTATAGGCATTTGCGAAATTTCCGTCAAGCTGTTTTGAGTTGCGTTTTGAAGATTTTTCGGAAAAAATTAAAATTTTTCTTTTCCTTCCCTTCACTGCGCAGTTTTCATTATTTTTTCAGTCTTTTGGAGGTTACTTATCCTCCAAAACCGCCTTGATACGGCGAATGCCCGCCGAGGAAGATTGCTCTTTTGCAATTTTGAACGTGCCGAGCTCGCCCGTGTGCTTTACGTGAGGTCCGCCGCACATCTCTTTGGAGAACTCGCCGATGGAATAGGTTTTTACCGTTTCGCCGTACTTGGAGTCGAACACGCCGACAAAGTTTTGCGCGCGCGCCTCCTCCAAACTCATCTCCTTGAACACGACGGGAATATCCTCGCGAATCTTCTCGTTGACGAGCGCTTCCACCGCTTTGATTTCCTCTTCCGTCATGGGGCGGGGGAAGTTGAAGTCGAACCGCATTCTCTCGTCGGTAATGTTACTGCCCTTTTGGTTACAGTCGGGCGAAAGTATCTGCTTCAACGCCGCGTTCAAAAGGTGGGTTGCCGTGTGGTAGGCGGTCGCCTTTTCGGAATGGCTCTCCAAGCCGCCCTTGAACTGCCCCGTGGGAAGCACGCGGCTCTTTTCTTGGTGCTCCTTGAAAGCTGCCTCGAAGCCCACGCTGTCCACCGTGAGCCCGTGCTCCGCCGCCAACTCTTCGGTAAGCTCCAACGGGAAGCCGTAGGTATCGTACAAGCGGAACGCCTGTTTGCCGCCGATCACCGTTTCCTTAATATAAGAGGGGTTGCTCTGCGCCATAAACGCGTTCTTGCGCTCCAAGCCGTTTACGCACTTTTCAAATTCCTTCATTCCCTGCGCGAGCGTCGCTTCGAAGCGCTCGGCTTCCTTTTTCAGCTCGTCTTGAATGTAGCCCTTCTTTTCCTTTAATAAAGGATAGGCTTCGTCGTAAATCTTTTCAATGAAAATTTCGGAAAGCGCGATCATCGCGTCGGAAGAAATTCCGAGCGACTTGCAATAGCGGATTGCGCGGCGCATGAGGCGGCGCAGGATATAGCCCGCTCCCGTGTTGGAGGGCACAATGCCCTGCTCGTCGCCGATAAGCATGACCGCGGTGCGGGTGTGGTCGGCGATAATGCGCATTGCCTTTTGCGCTTCCCCGCCGTCGTCGTAGCGGCGCCCGGAGAGTGCTTCCAGCTTCTCGATGACGGGCAAGAACAAGTCCGTCTTATATCCGTCGGAAAGCCCGTTCAAGAACAGTAACATACGGTCGAATCCGAAGCCCGTGTCCACGTTCTTGTTTTCAAGCGGCTCGTAGCCCGTCGCAGTCTTTTTGTACTGCATGTAAACGTCGTTGCCGATTTCCACGTAGTCGTCGGGGAAGACGGGATTTTTCTTGTTTCTGTCAAGCGGATAGAACCACTCGTTGTCGGGACCGCAGGGCGTGCCGACGGTGCCTTCGAGCTCCCACCAGTTGTCGCCCTTGGGCAGGAAGAAAATATGGTCGGGGCGAATGCCGAGCTTCTCTAAATAGCCCGCCGTTTCCGTATCGCGGGGAGCGGAACCGTCGCCCTCGAATACCGTGGCGCACAGCTTGTCCTTTTCAAGCCCGAACACCTTGGTCAAAAGCTCGAACGTCCAAGCGGTTTTTTCCTTTTTGAAATAGTCGCCGAGCGACCAATTCCCCATCATCTCGAAAAAGGTGAAATGGGAAGCGTCGCCCACGGAGTCGATGTCCACCGTGCGCATACAGCCCTGCACGTTGCAAAGCCGTTTGCCCAACGGGTGCGGCTTGCCAAGCAAGTAGGGCATGAGCGGTTGCATTCCCGCCACGTTGAACATTACGCCCGTGGAGCCGTCGCCAATCAGCGATACCGCCCCCACGTCTACGTGACCTTTCGATTCGTAAAACGCGATCCATTTTTGTCTGAGTTCTTTGGATGTGATTTTCATAGTTTCTCTCCAAACCTTTTTTATATTTTTGTAAGCTCGTAGCCGTCTTTACTATCTTTCACCGCGAAACCTAACTGTTTGAGTTTTTCGCGCAGCTCGTCGGACTTCGCCCAATTCTTTTCGGCGCGCGCCTGTTTGCGCTCTTCCGCAACGGCAATAACCTCTGCGGGAATTTCCGACTTTGCGTACTTTTCCGCGTACTCGTCCGCGTCGCGCTTGAACAGCCCCAACAGCGAATAGGTCTTGCGAATTTGGTTGGTGATTTTGCGCGCACGCGAATCTCCCGCCGCGAGCAATTTCCCCGCTTCCTTGAAGTAGCCGAACAAATCGGACAGCGCGAGCGCGGTGTTGAAATCGTCGCTCATGGCGGCATCGAACTTCTTGTCGATGTCCTCGTCCAAACCGTTCTCGTTCGGGAACGCCTTTTCGATTTTCCCGATGAGCGAATAGAACCGCGCGATATGCGCTTCCGCCTCGGGGAAGAGCGCGTCGGTGATATTAAGATCGCCGCGGTAGCCCGAAGAGAGCAACGCGAACTTGATTGCCTCGGGGGAGTACTCATCGAGCAGCTCGCCGAGCAGCAAACTGTTGCCGAGCGATTTACTCATCTTCTGCCCGTTGACTTTAATGAGCCCGTTGTGCGTCCAATAGTTTGCAAAGCGTTTGCCCGTAAGCGCTTCGCTCTGCGCAATCTCGTTTTCGTGATGGGGGAATATCAAATCGCGTCCGCCGCCGTGGATATCGATTTGGTCGCCGAACGCAACGCGGTTCATGGCGGAGCATTCGATGTGCCAACCGGGGCGTCCCTTGCCCCAAGGAGAATCCCAACTGATCTCCCCTTCCTTTGCCGCCTTCCACAGCGCGAAGTCGTAGGCGTTGCGCTTGCACGCGTCGTTCTCTACCCGCACGCCGTCGAGCGCGTCCTCGCGGCTTCTGCCCGAAAGCTGACCGTAGGCGGGACTTGTGTCTACGTCGAAATATACGTCGCCGTTCTCCGCGGCATAGGCATGCCCTTTGTTGATGAGCTCTTGGATAAAGTTTATGATGTTGCCGATGTTCTCCGTCGCTTTCAACCATAAAGACGGCTCGTCGATTTCGGCACGCTTCATCACCTTGTTGATGTTCTCGATCATGTCGGCGGCGTACTTGTCGGCGGGAATTCCCGTCTCGTGCGAGCGCGCAATAATTTTATCGTCTACGTCGGTATAGTTGCGGGCATAGGTCACGCGGTAGCCCTGCTTCTCCAAGAACTTGCGGAAGATATCGTAGATGAGCGCTTGAAAGGCATGTCCGATATGGGCTTCTCCCGAAACGGTGATGCCGCAGGCGTACATCTTTACCTTGCCCTCTTCTAAGGGGCGGAACTCTTCCTTTTTGCGCGTGAGCGAATTGTAAATTTTCATACTTCTCCTTATCTCTCCGTCTTAACGCTCCCCGCCTATATGGGCGGCGGAAAGTCTTGCAATTTCGTCTTCCAAAGCAAACACCCGCTCGCGGAGAGAACATACTTCTTTTAAAATGGGGTCGTCCGTTTCCGGCATTAAATCCTGCGTGCGTTCGCCGTTCACGCGAACGACTCTTGCGGGAATACCCACCACCGTTGCGAACGGAGGCACTTCCTTTAACACCACCGCGCCCGCACCGATCTTCGCACCCTCGCCGACGGTGAACCCGCCGAGCACTTTCGCCCCGCAGGAAATGGTTGCGTTTCTTTTAATGGTCGGATGGCGCTTGCCTTTCTCCTTGCCCGTGCCGCCCAAGGTAACGCCTTGATAGATCACGACGCCCTCTTCCACTTCCGCCGTTTCGCCGATGACGACACCCGCGCCGTGGTCGATAAACACGCCGGGGGCAATCTTCGCCGCGGGGTGTATCTCGATGCCCGTGCAGAACTTTGCCCATTGCGAGGTGATGCGCGCAAGCAGTTTTAGGTGCATACGGTACAGCCTGTTCGCCCACCTGTGCCAACTCAGCGCGTGTACGCCCGAATAGGTGAGCCATATTTCGAATTTACTGCGGGCGGCGGGATCGTTCCGCTTTGCCGCCGCAATATCCATGCGCAACCGTTTGAAAAACAACCCTCACCCCTTTCCCGCACCTTACGTGCGGACTTTTTTAGGATAGCGTTTTTCCGGTAAGTTTTTCAAGCGTTTCGTTTTCGTATGCGGGTACGAGTAACTCGTATTCCTCGCTTTCGCGGAACAGCCGCACGCGGAAAGAATTCTTTACCGTGTACATACTGTTGTTGGCATTATAGCGAATTTTGTAGGGCTTATATTTGCCCTTGTTGAATTTTTCTTGCTTGTTCCAACCGTAAAAGCAAATGCCCTTTGTAATGCGTTCTACTTCCACGAAATTTTCGAAAGGGAATTTATAAACCGCGTCGCCGTCGAACACGCAGAACGCGTCCCCTTCCCGCCATGCCAGCACCTTGCACGCGACATAAGAATTTTTGTAATAAGGTCTCCGACGCTGTTTCCCTCGCACCGTTTTGTACTGACAGGCAAACAAGTCGCACTCCGCCGCGTCTATGGGAATAGAAAGCGCTTCTTTCATTTCGCGCATGAGCTTTTCCCGCTCGCTCTCGTAATAGGCGAACGCGGGGCTGCCCATCACGCGTTTTTTCTTGATTGCGGAAATGCCGAAAAATATTAGCCCGACCGCAAACAGTCCGCCGCCCACCGCAGTAAGCACGATGGGGCGCGTAGCGTCCCCCACAAACTCCTCGTCCGTGAGAACGTTTAACCCCACCGCGAGCAATATAAGCCCTGCGGTAAACACAATGAGAACGATCCACTGTAAAACTTTCGGAAGCGCCGCGTGTGTCATGAACCGCTCCGCTTCGTCGTCGGAAGCTTTCTTTTTCGCCGCAAGTCCGCTTTCGGGCGAACGGGAAATAAACACGCTTCCGTCTGCCGCATGATCCCGATAAGCAAATACGTTTTTCATAAGTTAATCCTTAATGGGTAAATTGCTGATTTTGTATTCGGCAAGGCAGGCGTCGCGCATTTCCCTATTGAATATTTTATGCTCGATGAGATAATAGGTTACCACGTCGCGCACGCTCTCGGGGTCGAGCTTGAACCCGCACGCGCCGAGCAGCTTTGCGCAGTCCTGCGCCTGCATATGGCAGACGAGCGCCAACGCGAGCACGGTATTCTTTTCGGGATACAGCTTGCCTTTCACGATTTTTTGCCAAATCTTCGGCTCGATTGCAAGCTTTTCGCCCGCGCTCTCCGTCGTTTCGGAAACGTGTTTGAGCGCTTCGGGCAACAGCTTTGCAAAAGTGTATCTGCGCCGCCGATCTTCCATTTTGTTGCGGAAGGTGGGGAAAGAAAAATTAAAGGTAAAGCTCGTATCCGCAAGCCCCGCTTTGAACGCGGCAAGCAGTTCGTCTTTCTTTTTTTGATGACAAAGCCGCATGACGGAAGAATCGCGGCGGGCAACGTTGCCGTCCCGCGCGATATAAACCGTGTCGGGCATTTCGTAGCCCGCAAGCGCGGTAATTTTTACGTAATCGGAATACTGTTCGCAAAAATACGCGTCCAATTCCTGAATGTAGTTTTCCATAATTTGCATTTTACCATTTCCCATACAAAAAATCAAGTAAAACGATAGGCGTGGGCACGCTTTTTCTGCATTTTGGCTGTTTTCAAAAGCAACATTGTGTTAGTATTTAACAGGTGTTTTTTCTTTTTTGGGTTGATTTTTGTAACATTTAATCAAATTTTCAAACTGTTTTCAGAAAAATGCTTGCTTTTTTCTTTTTTTTATGTTAAAATGAACGCGAGAAAGAAAAGCGGAGGAATTTTAACATGAAACGCGAACGAATCGAAGAGATTGCTGAACTTTTGGACAAACGCGGAAAGCTCTCTTTGGAGCAGCTTGACGGGTTTTTCCCCAATGTATCGCAGATGACGCTTCGGCGCGATTTGTTCCAGCTTGAACAGCAGGGCAGAATTATCCGCGTGCGCGGCGGCGCGATGTCGGTAAAAGAGGTGCAAAAGGTGTCGGGCGAGCCTTACACCAAAAAGACGACTCTGCACACCGATGCAAAAATCAAAATCGCACAAAAGGCTTCTAGCCTCATCGACGAGAATTGTTCGCTCTTTGTGGACGGCGGAACGACCGCGATGTACCTTGCAAAGGAAATTCCCGATTTGAACATTCACGTGTTCACCAACGGGCTTGCGGTTGCCATTGAGCTTGCGCAAAAGAAGAACATCAACGTTACCATGATCGGCGGGCAGGTGATCAGAGAAAACCTCTCCACCGCTTCCCCCGTTGCAAAGGCTTATTTCGATAATACGAACTTCGAGCTTGCGGTGATTTCCGCTACGGCGTTCACGCCCGAGCACGGGTTCTCCTGCGCTTCGCAAATTGAAGCCGACCTCTTAAAGCTCGCGCGCGCAAAAGCGAAGTCGCTTTATATGATGCTCGACAGCTCGAAAATCGGCAAAATCATGCCCTACACCTTTGCAAGAATCGAGGATATCGACGTGCTTATCACGGACGACGCGTTCCCGCCCGAACTCAAAGAAAAGTTCATTCAGCAAAACATCGTTGTTATGTAATACGATTAAAGTTGCAAACAGAAAACCCCGCCGAAGCGGGGTTTTTGTTTTGCGTATCATTTCTATTAAAAAGCATCGCGATTGCGATGCTTTTTGGGTTTCCGATTAAATAGCAATTATTTCTTGCCGAGTACCGCCGCGCCCGCGCAAGAGATTGCCGAAAGAATGGACAAAATTCCCGCCAAAATTGCGCCGATGCCGAGCTTGAATTCCTTGTATGCTTCTTTGGCGAGCTTCACCGCCGCGTCTTTCGCTTCGCCCGACAAGTCGCCCGTGTCGAATACGATGAGCTGTTTGCAGCAGAAGAACAGGACGCCCGCCGCAAGGAAGCAAACCGCCGCAATGATTGCCGTGAGTTTGTTGCCCTTGAGTGCGGTAAGCGCAGCGAGCACGATGCCCGCAACGACGAGCAGGAAGGGCAAGAAGTTCATGAACGAAAACGCGAACTTGACTTTTTCATTCCCGAACGTAAGTTGAGCCATAGAGTAGTTGGTAGTAGATTTCTTCCCGAGCACTTCCAACGTGTAGGTAATTCCGGGCGCCGCAAGCATGATGATCGCCACGATTCCCAAGAGAGCCGCAACCGCCGACAAAATGAGCGCAATCGAAATCTTTTTCTTTTTTGCCATGTTAGTTTCCTCCGAATGAATTTCCGTCGGATTTCCCGACGGTGTGTATTATAACACGGTACTTAATAAAAATCAAGTATTTAACAAAAACTTTCGGCGGATTTTGCGTGACTTCGCACTAATAATCCTTGATGCCAAGAATGTAATCAGATGAAACGCCGATTGCGTTGCAAATGCGCGCAAACGTATCGAGCGCGGGAAAAATATCGTTTTTCATATACTTACTTACCGTTTGCGGCGAAACCCCGATGCGCCGCGCAAGCTCCTTTTGCGCAATTCCGCTCCCCGAAATACATTCCCTAAGCCGACTTTGGATATCCTTTAACTGCATACCCATCCCCCTTAAAACGACAAAGATATAAAAATTATCGCACAATATGCGATTTTTTGCTTGACAATCGTATATTGTGCGATTATAATAGAATTAAACCGAAGCATAGCGAGATTAATCCCTTTGCTTCGGTCAGTGAAACGAGAAGAACTTCAACATCCCCCCAGTTTGTATGATTGTATTTTCTTATTCACGGAAGAGTGCCTCGCGCACTCTTTTTTTATTTGCGCCGATTGCTGAAATAATCTTCCCGCAAAATTGCACGCTTGACAATGTCTACACGTTCGCCCGTGGAATTCAGGACGGAATGCTTGCGCATCGTTCCCTCGTAAACAAGTCCGCACTTTTCCATGACCTTACCCGACCCGATATTGGGGGCGGCGTGATGCCCCGTAATACGGTAAAATCCAACTTCTTCGAAGCAATAACGGAGCACTTCTAAAAAAGCTTCCGTCATGATGCCCTTGCCCCAATAGCGCTTTGCCATGCAGTAGCCGACTTCGGCGCGTTCGTGAAATTCGTTTACGTGCAACAAGGAAATATTTCCGATGAGAATATCTTTCTCCCCCTCGTGCAAAACGATTGCCCAATTATAGCACGCGGGATCTTTGCTCTCCTCTGCCCACTGCGTGAGCAGGGCGCGGGTAAGCTCTACGTTCCCGTGCGGCTGCCAACTGAGATAGCGGGTAACGTCGGGGTCGTTCGCCCAATTTTCAAACATTGCATCCGCGTCTTTTACCGTGAAAGGGCGGAGCGTGAGCCGTTTTGTATGTAATATTTTCGTACCTGAATGTATCATATCTTTCTCCTTTTTCGTAATAAAAAACAAGGGAAGACGATTGCCTTCCCTTGTTTTTCGTTTTGTAAAATTTATTTCTCGCAGTTCGCTTTGAGCGTTGCAAGGCTCTCTTGAAGTTCTTTGGGAAGTCTGTCGCCGAACTGCTCGTAGTAGCCTGCAATTTCGTCCGCTTCCGCACTCCAACGCTTCTTGTCGACAACGAGGATTTCTTCGAGCGTCTTTTGCTCGTAGTCAAGCCCTTCTATGTCGATGTCCTCCGCATAGGGAACGTAACCGATCGCCGTTTCCTGTGCGCCGACAACGCCCGCGCAACGCTTGAAAATCCACTCGATGACGCGCATGTTGTCGCCGAAGCCCGGCCACAGGAATTCGCCGTTCTCGTCCTGACGGAACCAATTGACGTTGAAGATCTTGGGCGGTTTGGTAACCTTTTTGCCCATATCGATCCAGTGCTGGAAGTAGTCTGCCATGTGATAGCCCGCGAAAGGCTTCATCGCCATGGGGTCGTGACGGAGCACGCCGACCGCGCCCGTTGCCGCCGCCGTCGTTTCCGAGCTCATGATAGAGCCGACGAATACGCCGTGGTTCCAATCACGGGACTGATAAACGAGGGGCGTAGTGGTCGCTCTTCTGCCGCCGAATACGATTGCGTCGAGCGGAACGCCTTCCTTGGAGTTGAACTCGGGGGAAAGGCAAGGGCAGTTGACGGCGGGTGCCGTAAATCTCGAATTGGGGTGCGCCGCTTTCACGCCGCTGTCGGGCGTCCAATCGTTACCGAGCCAATCGATAAGCTTTTCGGGCGCGGGTTTGGAAAGTCCTTCCCACCAAACAGTATTGTCTGCGGGATTGATTGCAACGTTGGTGAAAATGGTACCCTTTTGCGTTGCGGCAAGCGCGTTGGGATTGCTCTTGGCGTTGGTGCCGGGCGCCACGCCGAAGAATCCGTTCTCGGGGTTGACCGCCCAAAGCCTGCCGTCTTTGCCCACACGGATCCACGCAATGTCGTCGCCCACGCATTCCACTTTATAGCCCTTCTCCAAATAGTGTTTGGGGGGAATGAGCATGGCGAGGTTGGTTTTGCCGCACGCGGACGGGAACGCCGCCGCGAGATATTTCTTGGTCCCGTCGGGGAAGGTAACGCCGAGGATGAGCATGTGCTCCGCCATCCAACCCTCGTTCTTGCCGAGGTAGGAAGCGATACGCAACGCGAAGCACTTCTTGCCCAAAAGCACGTTTCCGCCGTATGCGGAGTTTACGGAAATAATCGTATTGTCCTCGGGGAAGTGCATGATGTAGCGCTTCTCGGGGTCTACGTCGCACTTGCAGTGGAAGCCCTTGATGAAGTCGCCGTCTTTGCCGAGCGCCTTATAGCAATCGAGCCCAACACGGGTCATGATTGCCATGTTCAAAACAACGTAAATGGAGTCGGTCACTTCGATACCGATTTTGGAGAAAGGCGAGCCGACAACGCCCATGGAGTAGGGAATGACGTACATGGTACGCCCTTTCATCTTCCCGCGCGCGATCTCATTGCAGAGCGCATATGCCTCGGTGGGGTCCATCCAATAGTTGATGGGACCTGCGTCTTCCTTGTTCTTGCAGCAGATGAACGTGCGCGCTTCTACGCGGGCAACGTCGTTTTCCGCAGTACGGTGATAGTAGCAGCCGGGGAGTTTCTCTTGATTGAGCTTAATCATTTCGCCCGTTTTCACTGCTTCCTCGCGCAGAGCGGCAAGCTGTTTTTCACTGCCGTCGATCCATACGATTTCGTCGGGGCAGGCAAGCTTTGCGCTTTCCTCTACGAAGTCGAGCACTTTGCGGTTGTCGGTCAATGCCTTCATAGTATCTATCCTCCTAAATATCAAACAATAATTAAAATCGGACAAAATCAATCATTTTCGTCCGATTTTATTATACCACAAAATTCTGTCAATGTAAACAGCCTTTCTGAAAATATTTTTTATTTTTTAATTCTCTTAACTTTCCTCGGGCTTGATATAATCGCCCGAATCGGCGGACTGAAAAACGATGATATATCCTTCGTCGTCGGAAAAATGCGAGCTGGGAACGAACACTCCTTCCTCTTTCATTTCGTCGGAAGCTACTTTTTCGGGCGCGGCAACGCAGAGATAGTGCGGCAGTCCTTCCGAATAGATGACGCCGAGTAACGCACCGCCCGAGTTCACCCATTCCGAATGGGGAAAAATGCTCAGCAGCGTGTTGTCGCGCGGGTATTTTTTGAACGCCTCTTCTAACCTCCCCCTCACTTCGTCGTAATAGGCGAGCGTTCCGCGCGGGACGGGGCGGGGCGGGATAGCGCATTCATCTTGGCAAGAATCGCTATCGCCCTCGATTTCTCCGTCTTGCGTTTGCGCGCATATACAAGCGCCTTCATTTTCAGCGCCTTCGGATAGGCGATAGTAGTTGGTTGCGGCGATTGCGTCATCATCGTATTCCTCCTTTTTCTTTTCGGATTTTTTGGGTTCCGCGGGTTTGGGCTTTTGCGTCTTTTTGCGTTCGGTATCCTCGAACGCCTGCAACAGCAAAGTGAAATCCTGCGGGGCGCCTGCGGAATATCCGTAAGCGACGGGCTGTGCGTCCGCTTTCACGAAACAGAGCAACGCGGAAAATCCGTGTGCGAGCGTGGGTGCGTCGGGTATCTTCATACTGCCCGTCAGCTCTCCGCAAAAAATTTGTCCGTCCGCCCACACGGCGAGCGCGTACCTGCCCGCCTTTAACGGTGCGATCCCCGCAATGCGCGGCGTTACGGTGAGCTCGCTTCCCAAGCGTTCCGCATAGACCGCGCCCGTGAGCGCACCGCCGTCCGCCGTAAATCCTTTCTTTATTTGTTTGAGTACGCAAACGCGTTTTTCGTATGACATGATAAACTCCTTGTAGTAAAATTTTATCATTGTTTTGTTTGCGCATTTTGTCTATATGGGGCGAAAGCTAAGCGGTTATGACTGTTTTTTTAATAACATAGACAAGTTGACATCTTCCCGCGCACATGATATAATAATGAAGATATTTGGAGGAAGTTCCGCAATGGAAAAGTTGGCTTTTGCAGACGGAGAAAAAATAGGCGTTTTCGACGGGGAGAAAGTGACTCTTTACGAAAGCGCATACATAAAGCGTTACCGCGAATATGCCGAAACGCGCGTGAAGAATAACGAATGGAAACACGCGGGCGAGGGCGCGCTTTTCCGCGGGGATAACGACCCTTCCCGCACGCACAAAGAAAAGGTGGACGCCCGCATCAACGGCGTGGAATGGGACGGAGATAAAGTCGTTTATTCTTTCTGCGTGAACGACTCCTCGGGCGTTTACCGCAAGGACGTGTCCGACGAAAAGGCTCCCGAAGAGCATATTTTGTCCTCTTCCGAAGAGAGCGTTTTCTCCCTGCACCGCGCCGACAATACGCTTGCCGTAACCGTCTCTTCCTCCGCTTGGGGAATCACTTCGCAAATCGGCACGCTCAATACGCAGACGAGCGAACTCAAAACGTTGACCGACGGAGATTCGCGGGACGCGAACGCCTTTTTCTCGCCCGTGAAAAATACCCTGCTTTTCGACAGCGCGGGCGTTGGGCGGGACTCGGACGGAGAGTTTACGGGAAAATATTCCCCCTCTATCATCTACGGGCTCGACCTTGCGAGCATGGAAATCGAAGAAGTTTACAAGGACGAAAAACTTTCCTATTTCAAACCCAAACAGGCGGCGGACGGGACGTTATATTGCATTCAACGCCCCACCAAAGAAAAGAAAGGCGGCAATTTGTTTTTGGATATTCTGTTACTTCCCGTTCGGCTGTTTCAGGCGATTGCCATGTTTTTGCAGTCGTTCGTGATGCTGTTTACGGGGAAGTCGCTCACCTCGGGCGGGGACAATCCCGCAAAGGGGCGGGAAAGCAATTCGCGCAAGCTCTTCGTAGACGGCAACTTGATCGAAGTGGAAAAGGAATTCAAGCGCAACAAAAAATATAAAAACGGGGAATACGGGTTTATTCCCATGAGCTGGAAACTCGTGAAAATTGTCGACGGCAAAGCCGAACCCATCAAGAGCGGCATTTGCGATTTTGCGCTTTGCGCGGACGGCGGGCTGTACTGCACCAACGGCAGACATATCTATTACGTAAAAGACGGGAACACGAAAAAAATCGCCGATACGGAGCGGTGCCTGTGCCTTGCTACACAGTCGGTTTCCACTCTTTCGGGCGATCTGTTTGGGTTTTAATTAAGTTCACAAATTTTCTTGCTCGCAAGAAAATTTCGTGAGCTACTTTCTTTGTTGTTATCTCTATGTCACAGAAGCGTTGAGCCCCGTCTATCAAAAGTCAGTAAGCCGCAAGTGTGCGGCAAATGTTGTCCGCTTAGACAAAAGCGCGGTTTTGTCACGCGCGCATCATTGATAACTCTGCCAACAAGATTGTTTCATTCCGGGAAATAAAAAACTTCTATTCCCTTTTCGCGGGCGTAGTTCACGGTGTAGGCGGTGCCGCCTTGGGCGCGAACGCAGTACGCAAGCACACAGTCGCAACAGTCCACCATGTACCGATCGCGCACGAGAAAACAACCGTTTCGGTAGTTTTCAAAGAGCACCGTTTTTTTGTCGCACCACTGTATGAGAGCGCGGTAGCGCTCTTTTTCTTTTTGCGGATAGTGCGCTTCCTGTCCGCCGAATGGAATACACGCTTCCACAAAAATCCTGTACTTTTGTTTTAAGCTGACGAGACATTCGAGCGCGGTCAAATCGAACCCCATTGCCATGCCGCACAAAAACGTGTCGCACCCGTCTTTGATGAGTTCTTCCAAATTGTCGTAGAGCGCGTTTTTGTCGAACGACGCGGGCAAGTCGCGGTGCCCCGTCAACGCACACGTTCTTCTCGTCACAGCGGTTTGCTCCTCTCTTTGCCATTCCCGCGCGGATAGATTGCGGGCGTGTTTTTGATTTTCGGAATGCGCACGAGCGTACGCACACCGTAATTTTCGGGAAGTTCGAATTTAGCGTGTTCCGCTTCCCCGCCCCCGAGCAGAGCGATCGCGCGTTTTGCGTTTTTCAGCTCCTCTTCTGCCTCGCCTTTGTAGGCAAGAAAGCTCCCGCCCACCTTCACGAAAGGCAAACAGTATTCCACAAGGGTGGGAAGCGCGGCAACCGCGCGGGCGCAACACACGTCGAATTGTTCGCGGAATGCGGGAGTTTTCCCCAAATCTTCCGCACGGCTGTTTATAACCTGCGTATTTTTTAGTCCCAATTCCCGAATACACACCTTCAAAAAGTCGCATTTTTTGCCCGTGCTCTCCACGAGCGCAAACGACAAATCGTCGCGTACGATTTTCAAGGGAAGGGACGGAAAGCCCGCGCCCGAACCCACCTCGATAACCGACGCGTTTTCGCATATATACGCCTCTCCCGCAAGAGAATCGTAGAAATGTTTGTATAAAACGTCCTTTTCCTGCGTAATCGCGGTC
>CAMWUS010000009.1 GCA_947177495.1 uncultured Clostridia bacterium | reverse complement strand
ATCAGGGCTCCCGCAAAAAGACGAAGTATTTTTGTGGGCCTACTATTCCGTCGGCTCAGCCGTTAAAAAGCTTTTATCAAAATCCGTGCGGGGCAGGGGCGGGGAGAAAAGAGAGGGCGCAAGCCGCGCAATTTCATCGACTGCCTTATCGTACAGCTCGCTCACGCTGTCTACGCCGCAGAGCGCGGAAAGCTCTTTTCCGAACAGCCATTCGGGGTTGGGATTTTTGCGCGGGTACAGCGCAGACACGACGGGGGAGAGGTGCAAAAGTCGCTCTGTTCTCGCCCAGCCCTGATGGTGGGAATGCTTGTGGAAAAATTTTAAATAGCGTTCGAAGTAAGAAATTCCCCGTTCAAATTTCCCCTTGTTCGGGTGGGGAAGGGAGAGCGCGCTACACAGATACGTGTACAGCAAAAACAGCGTTCCGTCGTTGTTGACGGTTTTTGCGGTGAAGGGGAACTTCCACCCCACCGCGTCTTTGCCCCGCCGCGTATGCGCAAAATATACGTCCCAATCCGTTTCCATAAGTTGGTGTTGCGTTTTGTCGCAAGCGTGCTTTTCGAGGTAGGCGTATACGAACGGGTGAAACGCGACGTCGGCGCAGTAGTGGCACAAATACCCCGCAACGTAGGCGGTCATGCGCGTGCGGTGAAAGGAAGAAAACCTGTTTGGCGCTTGCGCGAACGCGGTAAATACGTCGTAAACACGGTAGCGGTGTAAGTACCGCCCGAGGTTCATTTGCTTTTGCGAAAGCGGACGGAAAAAGAAAAAAACGTCGGGACCCTGCGCCCCGAGAAAGTAGTAGTCGGGGTGCGCGGTCGCACAGGCGTTTAATTCGGGCGGAAGCCGCTTTGCCGCATCCTCCGCAATCAGTTGATGTGTAATACAAGAGGGCATAGTATTCTCCCCCGACAGTATTCCCCGTTCGGGAAAGAGTATGCGGGTATTAAGTGTAATGTCTTTCGCCGAAGAGCGCAGTTCCGATGCGGATCATGTTTGCGCCTTCGCTTACGCACAGCCGCCAATCTCCGCTCATGCCCATGGAAAGATAGGTGATATCGCTGTCGTCGTTTCGCGCCTCTTCGAAGAGAGCGCGCATTTTTTTGCAAAGGTTCTTTTTGTATTCGTCGTCGCCCGCAAGCGGAAGCATTGCCATAAACCCGCGCACGCGAAGTCCTTCCAATTCTTTCAGCCGTGCAAGAGTTGCTAGCCCGTCCTCTAACGGATAGCCGCCCTTGCTCTCTTCGCAGCCGATGTTAATTTGAATGAGTACGTCCGATACGATGCCCGCACGCTTGGAGCGCTCGGAAATTTCCAAAGCGAGCTCGTCTCTGTCGACGGAATGATAGAGCGCGATTTTGCCCACGAGGTATTTTACTTTGTTGGTTTGCAGGTGCCCGATAAAGTGATGCACGCCGCCGTTGATACTCTCGTACTTTTCTCTAAATTCCTGTACGCGGTTTTCGCCCACGTTTTCTACACCTGCCTGAATGACGCGGTTGATCTCGTCCGCCGTGCGCGTTTTGGTTGCGGCAACGAGCGTGATCCTTTCGCCGAAGGAGTTGCCGCCCTCAAGCTCCTTTAAAACCGCCGCGGCATTTTGCTCGATACTCATAAGCGCCTCCTTTTTCTTGACAAAATTATACCAAAAGTGGTATACTCTTGTCAATCAGTGTTAATAGCTTAAACTATCGGGAACTATCATGTTTGAATTTTTTTACAATTACGATTATTTTTGCGCGGAGGGCATGAACGCGCTGTTAAAGTCCGCAGGCGGATTTTTTACGCCGATTTTTCGCGGCATTACCTTTTTGGGGGAAGTCGGTTGGGCGTTCATTCTCGCCTCGCTTATCATGTTGTTATTCCGCCGTACGCGGCGCGCGGGTGCGGTCGCGCTTGTCGCCATTGCGTTCGGCGCGGTGCTTTCCAACATCATCATTAAAAACGCGGTTGCGCGTCCTCGCCCGTTCCACACGGTGGATTCACCTTTCTATCAATTTTGGTTGGAAGCGGGGAGCTTAAAGGTAGGGGAGTATTCGTTCCCGTCGGGGCACGCCACGGCTTCCACGGCGTTCGCGGTCGCGCTTGTGTTTGCGTTCGATAAGCGCGCTTCGTGGACGGCGCTGCTGCTTCCACTCGTGATGGGAATCACCCGCGTTTATTTCCAAGTACACTTCGCATCCGACGTGCTGTTCGGCTATATCGTGGGCGCGGCGTGCGGAACGGCGGCATGGTTCACCGTTAAATTCTTCGGCAAGAAAAAACCGTTTAAACGCTTCTTCGAGGGCGGCGGCATCGTCGATTGGATAAAAGCCCGTCGGGGCGGTTCGTCCGATACGCCGAGCGAGGGAACGGACGGCAAACCGCGTGCGCAAAAAAACTTGTGGGTAAAAAAACGTCATGCGCGCGTATTCGCGTTTCTGCGCGGGATACTGCGCCCCGTCTTTGTCCTGCGTTACAATTTCCACGCCAAGCCGAGCGGACTGCCTAAGGGACCGTATCTCATTTTGTCCAACCATCAAGCGACGATGGACCAGTTCTTCTGCTCGATGTCCTTTCGCTTTCCCATCTATTTTATCGCATCCGACGATTTGTTTAATTTGAAGGTTTCGCCCCTCATTCGCTATCTCGTCGCGCCCATTCCCAAAAGCAAATCGGTGCGGGACGTGGTGGCAATGAAGAACGTGTTTCGCGTAATCAAAGAGGGCGGAGCAGTGGGGATTTGCCCCGAGGGCAACCGCACCATTTCGGGCGGGCAATGGGAGATGACCGACGCGGTCGCCAAGCTTGCCAAGGCGGTGAAAGTGCCGCTCGTGATCCATAATATTCACGGCGGATACGGCACCGACCCGCGTTGGGGGCATTCGGTCAGAAAGGGAAAAGTGTACGGCGAAGTGACGCGCGTGCTTCAACCCGAGGAGCTCTCGTCGCTTTCCGTGGAAGAACTCTTCACGCTCATTAAGGAAGAGCTTCGCGTGGACGACACGCAATCGGGCGTGCAGTTCAAGAGCAGGAAGCGGGCGGAATATATCGAGCGTGCGCTGTATTTGTGCCCCGTCTGCGGGGGCGTGTCGAGCTTCGTTTCACACAAATACAAGTTCTCCTGTAAGCAGTGCGGCACGGCTTCCACCTACACAACCGACCTTGCCATCTCTCCCCCGATAGAGGGCTATCACCGTATTTACGAATGGTTCGAATGGGAACGCGAGGAAATCGTAAAGCGTGTACTTGCGGGCGAGCGGGTAAGCGATAGCGATATTCTCTTCCGCGAGAGCGTGAAGCTGCAACGCAAGAAAAAGCTTGCGGGCGACACCGTCGCAATCGACAAAGAATATTTGACGATTTCGGGAAAGGGGTGCGAAAGCAAATACCCTCTTTGCGATATCGTCGCCATGACGATGGTCGGCAAAAAGAAATTCAATTTCTACTACGACGATAAAATTTTGCAAGTGAAAGGCAACAAGCGCTTTTGCGCAATCAAATACGTGCACGTCTTCGACGGATTGCGCAAAGCTTCCGAGGGAGCGGACGGTAAGGAGTAAATATGAGTTTTTCGAGTTTAGGCGTTTGGACGGTACTAATGGTCGTGGTCGTACTATTGTTGAGTCTTCTCATCGGCAATATTTTACGGCACTTTATCCCCGCGTTGAAAAAGACGTTGATTCCCGTATCGGTGTTGGGCGGCATTTTGCTTTTGATTATTTCGACCATTACATATTACTGCGCGGGCGAGTACTTTTTCAATCTTCCCCTGTTTGGCGGGAACGGCGCGGACGGGCATACCTCGGGCATGAATGTGCTTGAAACGATTACCTATCACTGCCTCGGCGTTGGGTTCGTCGCTACGGGTATGCGCTCTTCCAAAAAAAAATTCAACAAAAAGCGTGCGGGCGAAATTTTCGATTCGGGCGTTACCACGGTAAACGGCTATCTCATTCAGGCGTTTGTCGGGCTCGCGATTACGCTGATCGCCGCCTACCTCATTCATACCGACGGGCTGATTTCGGCGGCGGGTATCCTGCTTGCGTTCGGCTTCGGGCAGGGCACGGGGCAAGCGCTCAACTACGGAAACATTTACGAAAAAGACTACGGCTTTACGGGCGGCGGCAATTTCGGACTGACGATCGCCGCGCTCGGTTTCCTCGTCGCGTGTATCGTGGGCGTCATCTATATCAACGTCATGCGCAGGAAAGGGCAAATTAAAATTGTGGAGCGCGAAAAGGGAAACAGCCTTTCCGACTACGAGGACGAAAACGAAATTTCCGTCGTCTCCTCCATGGATAAAATGACCGTGCAAATCGCCATCGTGCTCGCAGTCTACGGCGCGTCGTTCGGTATCATGTACGGACTGTCGGCGCTCATTCCCTCGTTTACGAATACGCTGTTCGGGTTCAACTTCTTCATCGGCGTGCTTTTGACGATTCCCGTCAAAGCGGTTTTGAACAAGCTCTACGATAAGAAAATCATCAAAAAGCAAATCGTCAACAATTTCATGATGGATCGAATCGGCGGGTTCGCATTCGACCTCATGATCGTCGCGGGCGTTGCGGCAATTCAAATTCACCTGCTTGCTTCCTATTGGGGAATCCTGCTCATCCTCGCCGTGGTCGGCGCGCTCGTTACGCTGTTCTACGTCAACTTTGTGTGCAAGCGCAAGTTCGGTACATATCGGCACGAACAGTTCTTGGCGTTCTTCGGAATGCTTACGGGCACCGCAAGCACGGGTATGATTTTGCTCCGTGAAATCGACGGCACCTACGCTACCCCCGCAAGCGAAAACCTCGTCTATCAGAACGCGCCCGCAATGGTGTTCGGGTTCCCGCTCATGTTCCTTGCAACGTACGCGCCCACAAACGATTTGTCCGCGCTCATTACCTGTATCATCGTCGGAGCGGCGTTCGTCGTGCTCAACCTCGTGTTGTTCCGTAACGAAATTTTCTTCCGCAAACGCAAACGCGCCGAGGCTGTTGCCGAGGGTGAAAGCAGCGGAGAAGAGCCCGCGCAAGAAACCGCCGAGCCCGTAGAGAGCGAAACGCAAACGGACGGCGAAGAGTAAATATGACAACAAAAAAATGCAGAGGAGAAACCTCTGCATTTTTTATTTTGAGTTTCTTAGAAATACTTTTTCAACTGCTTGCGCACGTTGGTAAGCTCGGTGCGCACCGACGATCTCGCCGACCCTCCGGGAACGGCTCTTCCTTCGGTGGAAGCAAGCACGGTAACCGCTTCGAGAATGTCTTCTTCGAACACGGGGCTCATCTGCTTGTAAGTCTCGATGGGGAGCTTGTCGAGCGTCGTGCCCTGTTCGATGCAATAGCGAACGAGCTTGCCCGTGATTGCGTGCGCGTCGCGGAAGGGTACGCCTTTTTTGGCAAGGTAGTCGGCAACGTCCGTCGCGGTCGAAAAACCTTTGCCCGCCGCGTCGAACATCACGCCCACGTTAAAGGTAATTTTATCGAGGAGCGCCGTATAAATTTTCACGCAGGAGAGGAGCGTTTTTTCCGTGTCGAAGAAGCATTCCTTGTCTTCCTGCAAGTCTTTGTTATAGGCGAGGGGTAACCCCTTCAACGCGGTGAGAATGCCCGTCAAATGCCCGTATACGCGCCCCGTCTTCCCGCGCACCAACTCGGGCAGGTCGGGATTTTTCTTTTGCGGCATAATCGACGAGCCCGTCGAATATTCGTCGGGGATCACCCAATAACGGAACTCGTCGGAGGTGTACAAAATGGTGTCCTCGCACAGGCGGGACAGGTGCATCATCACAAGCGACGCGTTGAAAATATATTCCGCAACGAAGTCTCTGTCGGAAACGGCGTCGAGCGCGTTGGGTGAAACGGTGCGGAATTTTAATTGTGCCCGCGTCATTTCGCGGTCGATGGGGTAGGACGTACCCGCAAGCGCGGCGCTGCCGAGCGGCATCACGTTCATGCGCTCACGGAGCGCGTCGAAGCGGTCGATGTCGCGCAGGAACATTTCCGCATAGGCGAGGAAGTACTGTCCCAAACGAATGGGCTGTGCCTTTCTCAAATGCGTAAAGCCGGGCATGATGTAGGACATGCTCTCCTGCGCGCGGTCGGCGATCACGTTGGTCAGCTCCCAAATAAGGCGCATTGCGCGGTCGATACTGTCGCGCACGTAAAGGCGCATGTCGGTTGCCACTTGGTCGTTGCGCGAGCGCGCCGTGTGCAACTTTTTACCCGTATCGCCGATACGGCTTACAAGCTCGTTTTCCATGAACGAGTGAATGTCTTCCGCGCCCTCGATTGCAAGTTTTCCGCTCTCGATGTCGGCGAGAATGGAGTTGAGCCCGTCGCAAATGGTCTGCGCCTCTTCCGCGGAAATAATTCCGCACTTGCCGAGCATGGTCGCATGCGCGATAGACGCTTTCACGTCCACGCGGTACAGCTGCTTGTCAAAGGAAAGCGATTCGTTAAATTCGTCCGCGTCGGCGGACATCGGTTCCGTAAATCTTCCGTCCCACAATTTCATAGTGCAATACCTTCTTTTTCGGTTGTCTCTATCTTACACGCTTCCCGAAAAAAAAGCAACTCATTTCGCCCCGCTTTTGCAATTCCCGTGCGTTTATCTAATAACTTGAGCGGTCAATTTTAATTTTTGCCCGTTGGGGAAAAACAGCGTAACCGAGTGCGTACCCATTCCGACCTGTGCAACGAAATAATCCTCCAGAAGCGGCGCGATTTCCTGCAACAAATCGTCTGCGGGGAAAGGGGGTTCGTCTTTTGCGAGCGCGTAAAGCGCGTTCTTTTCTTTTGTTCGAGTCAACTCTAGTGTTTCCATAATGCACCTCGCAAGTAACAATTATAGTATATTATACTTGCATTTTTCGGTCAAATAAACGGACGGCGCGGAGCGTGTAAAGTTTTGTAGAAGAAACACTTTGTTTGACGAAATTTGTCGAATGACACCCCACAAAAAAACAAGAAGCGACAAAATACGAAAAAATCCGCAAAGTTTTGCAAAATGCGTTGCCCGTCGAAAAAGAAATTGTTATAATAAATACGAAAGTATTGAAAATGTCCGCGTTCGCCGCGCGGGGGGGGGAAGAAATGTCGGGTGCCGAGCAGAAAGAAAATTTGCGCGAGAAAGCACGGCTTCCGCGCGTCAATTTCCGCCCCGCGCTCTACTGCGCTCTTTTTCTTGCGTTCGGGATTTTTTTGTATTTACGCATTCGCTTCGGGAGCGTCAACGTTTCCGATTTTTTGTTTCTTGCTTTCTTTTTGTTTTTCGGCTTGCCGCCGCTTACCAAGAAGCGGGTGGTGCCCGTGCTCGTGTTGTTTTTTGTGTGCGCGGGGTTGGGCGTGCTCTCCGCACACCTGTACACCGAACGCTTTTTATCGGGCGCGACGGAGGGCGAGTATGCGGTGCAGGGCGTGGTTATCGACATTTCGGAAGGCGAGGGCTACGGCATTGCCACGCTCGACGACGTGAGCTTGGACGGCAGAAGTTTTTCGGGCAAGCTTCGGGTATCGGTGGGAACGGACGAAGTGCGCCGCGGCGATATCGTTTCGTTCGAAGGAAACGTCAAACGCACGGGACTGCCGCGCGGGGATTTCTATTCTTCCTATTGCTATCAAACGGATATCCGCTATACGGCGGGCAGCCCCAAGCTTGTGAAAACGGGCACGACCGCCAACCCGCTCTTGCGGTTAAAGGCGCGCCTTTACGACACTTTGCATACAAGCATGGACAAGGACTCGGCGGACCTGTCGTTCGCGCTTTTGACGGGCGATTCCAAGGGCATGGACGGGGGATTGAAGCAAGCGGTGCAACGGGGCGGTATCGCGCACATGTTCGCCGTCTCGGGTTTGCATATCGGCATTTTATACGCCGCCGTGTCTCTCGCGTGCAAGCGCATGGGGAAGTATTCGGTCATTCCCGCCGCGTGCGGCGCACTGCTCTACTGTGCGTTTTGCGGGTTCACCGTGTCGTCCGTGCGCGCCGTCATCATGTGTACGGCGTTCGGCGTACAGCGGGCGTTCGGGCGCAAAACCGATCTTTTGAGCACGCTCTCTTTTTCCGCAATTCCCGTGCTGCTCTTCCTGCCCGCGCAGTGGCTGTCGGCGGGGTTCCGCCTTTCCTACGGCGCGGTGCTGGGGCTTGCGCTCTTTTCGGGCTCGCTGTCCCGCGGGTTTAAAAAAATTCGCATTCCCGCGTTCTTGGCGAATTATCTTTCGGCGAGCATTTCCGTTCAACTCTTCACGCTTCCCGTCGTGCTCGAAAGCTTCGGCTATTTCCCCGTATGGGGATTTTTCCTCAACTTCTTTCTCATTCCCGTTTTGCCCGTGCTCTTTTTGGGGCTACTCGTCTGTTCGGTATTCGCGCTTATCATTCCACCCGCAGCGTTCGTATTTTTGTATATCCCCGCAAGCGTCATGTCGCTGTTGCCTTTCCTGTTTGCCGCCGTTTCGTTAAGCTTTGTGATAACGGGCTTTTCGTTGGGTGCGGGGAGTGTCGTATACTACGTCGGTGCGGCGGTACTCAGCGGGCGGTTGCGTTTGAAGTTCAAGCTACGCTGTGTTGTGGCGGGCGTTCTCAGCGCGCTTTTTGTTGTGATTGTCGTCTTTGAAAATGTTACGGTTACGGGCTGTAAAATCACGGTGGAAGAGGGCGACGGCGCGGGTGCGGCGCTCGTGCAAACGAATAGCGAAAACGTCCTCATCATCGGCGGCGACGTGTCGCTTAGCCGTTGCGAGGACTTTCTCGCACACCGTTACGGGGGCACGCTCGACGCGGTTATCGTCGTTTCGGAGAACGAGCAAAAGCATATCAACCGCGCCGCGTTCTTGCATGCAGAAACCGTTTATGCCTGCGAGGAAATTGCAACGGGATTGCGAAAAACCAACTTGGTGTTCGCGGAGAGCTTTACGGTAGGCGAGCTGAGTTTCCGCTACGAGGGGAGCGGAAAGCTGTACATGCTCGCCGAAGGAAGCACCGTAGAGTTCGATTTTGAAAATTCTTCCCCGCTCGGCGGCGATTTATTTATAGAAAGCGGGAGCGGGGGCTTGAAATACTTTCTCAAAAATGGTATAATCAGGAAGATATGAAATTTACCGAGCTTGCAAAATCACTCAAAGAGGGGTTGTCGCCCGTCTATCTCATCGAGGGCGAGGAAGCGTATTTTCGCGACCACGCGGTAGATGCGATCCGGAAAGCGTGTGCAATCACTCAGCCCGTGTTTAACGAAACGCGTTACGAGGGGGAGCGCGTCAAGGACGACTTCTCTGCCTTTATCGCAGCGTTAAACGTGTTGCCGTTTTTCGACGAGAAGCGGCTTGTCCGCGCGTACGGGCTGTATCCCACGGAAAAGGAATGGGATAAGTTTTTAAAGCCCTATACCGAAAACCCATGCCCCACTACGGTGCTGCTTATCGTAAACGACGGCAAGCGCGCGAATACCGCAGATCTTCGGCGCAAGAAGGGAGTTACGTTTGTGGACTGTTCCCGCGAGAGCGAGGAAACACTTTCCCGCTGGCTGTTTTCCCTCATGCGCGGCAGGGGACTTTCCGCCGACTCGGACGCCGTTTCGCTCATGGTGCGCTATTGCGCGTCCAACGCGGCGCGTATGCGCTCGGAGACGGAAAAGCTCGCCGTACTGCTCGGCGAAGGGGGACGCGTGACGCGCGCCGTTATCGAGGAGCAGGTTGCAAAGGACGCGGAATATAAGATATACGAACTCACGCAGGCGGCAGCAAGAGGGGACGGAGCGGCGTTTTTCGAAATCATGGAGGACATGCTCACCAAGGGCTACGACGAGCACGCCGTACTCGCTTTCCTAACCTCGCATTACCGCACTCTGTTCGAGGTGAGTGAAACGCGCGGCTCGGACGAAGCGGTCGCAAAAGCGCTCGGCATCAAGCAAGCGTATGCTGTAAAGAAGAACCGCGAAACGATTTCGCGGTTGGGAAAAGAGCGGGTGCGCGACCTGTACTTCCGTTTGTACGAACTTTCCTGCGGGGCGAAGAGCGGCGTTTACTCAAAAACGGGCGCACTTTCCGCCGCAGTGGGAAAAATATTTTTCGCATAACGTCAAATAGCTTTGCTTTTTTTGTCGAAACAAGATATAATAGATTAAAATAGTTATTATACTTTAATAAAATCAATAAAATGCAGATACTAAGCAAAGCGTAAGTTACAATATTTTCCGCGAGGCGGGTTTCCCGCCGCTGCGGGACAGCATTTGTCGAACTCATTCGACTTATTGGCTGGGGATAGACGGAGCGCAACGCTTCTGCAATTATATTGAAACAACAAAGATGGTAGCTCACGACTTTTTTCGGAACGAAAAAAGTGTGAACCTAAAAAGGAGAGGAGGAACTATGCGTAGCTGGACGGAAGTCTGGAACGGGATTAAAAGCGTATTCGTCGATTTTGCCGATCGCTGGATCATGGTATTCGAATTCGTTTTCCTGTTCATGCTCATTTATTTCGTGTTGAGAACGCTGTACGAAAACAACGCGAAAAAGTTAATCGGTTTTTATGTGGGGCTAATCCTTTGTACGGGATTTATCGCGCTGCTTTCCAGCAATTTGGGCGCGGAGACCTACTATATGTTCCTCATGCTCCTTTCGCTGTTTTTCCTGTTGCTGTTCAGCGTGGAAATCAAGCGCTCCATTTGGAACGTCAGCAAGCGCGTAAAGGTAACGGCGGCGGACGCGGCGAATAAATCGGCGGTCGGCGCGCGTGCGGAAATTTACATCGCAAGCATCGTGCGCGCGGTGCAGAGCCTTTCCAAGAGCAACACGGGTGCGCTCATCGTGCTTTCCAACGGCAACATTCCCAAGGATATTATCGACAGCGGCATCACGCTCAACTCCAACATTTCCAATCAGCTCATCGAGGGTATCTTTATCAACAAAGCGCCCTTGCACGACGGCGCCATGATCATCTACGGCGATAAAATTCAGGCGGCGGGTTGCTTCTTACCGCTCTCGCAAAAGGAATTCCCCAAGGACTACGGAACGCGTCACCGCGCGGGTATCGGCGTTACGGAAGTTGCCGACGTATCGAGCATCATCGTTTCGGAAGAAACGGGTATCGTGTCCGTCGTCAAGCGCGGCGAAATCACCCGCTATATCGACTCGGAAAGCTTAAAGCGCTTCTTGCGTGAATACTATTGGAAAGACTTCAACACGGAGGGCAAGAAATCGTGAAATTCAAAGAAACCCTGAAAAAAATGTTTACGAAGCACATTCCCCTCAAACTCATTGCAATCGGGCTTGCAATCGTCGTTGTAATCATCATTAACGCAGCATGAGAACTTGTATTCGTATCCCCCGTATTTTTATTCCGGACGGGGGATTTGAAAAATGGGCGGTTATCGCCTGCGATCAGTTTACTTCGGACAAGGGATATTGGGACAGAGTGAAGAAGTTCGTCGGCGACGAACCCTCCACTCTTAATTTTATCCTGCCCGAAGCATTTTTGGGTGAAGACGACGAAGAGCGCATCGAAGAGATTCACGAGAATATGTACCGCGCGCTCGAACAGGGGCACATCGTAAAGCTCAACCGCGGCATGGTGCTCGTTGCGCGCAAAACGGACGCGGGCGTGCGCCACGGAATTATAACGGCAATCGACCTCGAAGCCTACACTACGGACGCGGGCGTCGTTTCGCCCGTGCGTTCGTCGGAAGCGGTGGTGCCTTCCCGTTTGCCCGCGCGCATTGCGGCGCGCCGCGGTGCGCCGCTCGAATTTCCGCACGCCATGCTGTTTTACCGCGATAAACGCGGTCGGATTGTCCACGCGCTTTTGCGGGAGGATTTGGAAGAGATTTACGACTTCGATTTGATGGAAGACGGCGGGCACGTCACGGGGTATTATATCCCCGACGATCTTGCCGAAGACGTGGCGCAGGAATTGCAGACGGGCTCCGAGCCCTATTTTGCCGTAGCGGACGGCAACCATTCCCTTGCGGCGGCAAAGGCGTATTGGGACGAAATCAAAGAGAATTTGAGCGCGGAGGAGAAGCGCAACCACCCCGCCCGTTTCACGCTTGTGGAACTCGTCAATTTGTATGACGATGCGGTTGTCTTTCACCCCATTCACCGCTTGGTGAAGAAGGTGGACGTAGCTGCATTTTGCGATTATTTTACGCGGCAGTTGAAGTGCAGGCAGGTAGGCTCCTTGCTCTTTCCCGCGGTACCCGCAAACGGCGCGGGAGTGAAACAGGCGGACGAAATTATCGAGCGGTACGTGCGCCAAAACGGCGGCGAAATCGACTATATCCACGGGGACAAAAATCTTACGAAGCTTGCGCGGGAGGAGGGCTGCGTGGGAATCGCGCTCCGTCCCATCGAGAAGGAGAGCTTTTTCGAACAGCTCGCGGGCGGCGGGAATTTTCCCAAGAAAACCTTTTCCGTAGGCGAGGACAAAGAAAAGCGCTACTACGTGGAAGGAAAGGAAATCAGTTATGATTAAGGTTTGCAAATTCGGCGGAACGTCTATGGCGGACGGCACGAATATGCGCCGCGTAGCGGATATCATCAGAAGCGACGAGGAGCGGCGTTATATCGTCGTTTCCGCTCCCGGGAAGCGTTACGGCGGCGATATTAAAGTGACCGATTTGCTGTATGAAACTTACCGTAATATCCAAAAGCACGGCGTCACGGGCGAGGCTTTTCAAAAGGTGGCAAACCGTTTTTGCGGCATCGTGGAAGAGCTTGCGTTGCCGTTCGATATCAAGGAAGTTTTAAAAGAGACGGAGAAAGAGCTGTTGCGGGAGAGAAGCGAAGCGTTCGCGGCTTCCCGCGGGGAATATCTCTCCGCACGCATTATGGCGGCGCTTTTAAACGTACCCTTCATCGACGCACGCGACGTGGTAAAATTCAACGACGCAGGGCAGCTTAACGGCGAGCTGACTTTTTCACTTTTGAAAGAGGCGCTCAAAGGCAAACGGCGGGCGGTCGTGTCGGGCTTTTACGGCTCCGATCCCGAGGGCAGGGTGGTTACCTTTTCCCGCGGGGGGAGCGATATTTCGGGTGCTATCGTCGCGCGGGCGGCGGGCGCGGGACTGTATGAAAATTGGACGGACGTAAGCGGCTTTATGGCTTGCGATCCCCGCATCGTGCCCAATCCCCAACAGATTCATTCCATGTCTTATAAGGAGTTGCGCGAGCTTTCCTACATGGGCGCAAACGTATTGCACAGCGAATCTATTTTCCCCGTGCGGGAAGCGGATATCCCCATTCGTATCAAAAATACGTTCCGCCCCGAGGACGCGGGCACGGACATTCTGCCCACTTCCAAATACAAGTTCAGCGGCAGAACGGTCACGGGCATTGCGGGTAAGAAAAACTTCACGGTTATCTTTATCGAAAAATCTCTCATGAACGCGGCGGTCGGTTTTGCGCATAAGGTGCTCGCGGTGCTCATGCGCCACGGCATTTCTTTCGAGCATATGCCCTCGGGAATCGATACGCTGTCTTTCGTTATCGACAACGAGCAACTGAAAAACGGCGTTTTGGACGAAGTGTGCGATGAGATCCGCACGGCGGTTTCGCCCGACAACTTGCGCACCTACGACGACGTTGCGCTGATTGCCGTCGTGGGACACGGCATGAGCAGAAACGTCGGTACGAGCGCCCGCCTGTTCGATGCAATCGCGCGTGCAGGCGTCAACGTCCGCATGATCGACCAAGGCTCCTCGGAGCTGAATATTATCGTCGGGGTAGACAACAGCGACTACGAGCGCACCCTCAATGCCGTTTACGACGAATTTTTCTCGGAGCAAGCATAAAGCAATATTCGGCAAACGCCGCGCAATCCGCGCGGCGCTGTTTTTGTTTCGGTGGGATAATTCGGCGAACGGTGGGGAATTTGCAGAAATTTTGCATTCTGCCCCGAAAAGTCTTGTATTTTTCGCCGCATCGTGCTATAATTTCCGTATGTTGACGCAAGTGCTTCCACAACTAAAAGAGAATAACATTGTGAAAGCGCTAAACGCGTTTTTTCGCTCGGAATGGTACATCGCCCTTATCGTGGTAATGATGACGCTTTCCGAGTTGTTCGGGTTGGAGCTTCCGTACTATTACGCAACGATACCGCTCGTCGCACTCAACGTGCTCTTCGCGGAGGATGCTTTGGGCATCGTGCCGCTCATTTGCTGTTCTTATATGACGGTAGCGCGTATCAACTACCCCGTCACGAACCCCGAAACTACTATTTTGCGCGACCCTTCCGTACTCACGCAAATTATCGTTATTGCGTCGATCGACGCCGCCTTTTTAATTGCGCGGCTTGTTTATTCGCTTATCCGCAATCCCAACCGCACCGTACCCAAATTGTCGTTAGGCTTTTTGTGGCTCGGCGTTTTTTACGTACTGAGCGGTGTGTTCAGTCCCTATTTCAGCGGGCTTAACGTAGCGGCGGGGTTGTTGCAAATCGCGTCGCTCTGCGTTTTCTATTTCTTTTTGTATTACACTTTGGATTGGAAGCGCGTCCCGCACGACTATGTGTTCACGTTGTTTTTTGCCATAGGAATCGGCATTGCTTGCGAAATTCTCGCAATGTATCTCGACGACGGCATTTTTCAGGAAGCGATGATCAACCGTGATTTCCTGTATACGGGGTGGGGGACTTACAACACCGTCGGTTGCGTCATGGCAATGATGATGCCCGCGCCTTTCTACTTTGCGGTAAAGTCCGCGCGCCACAGCTGGGCGTATTCCGTTGTGGGCGTGATGTTTTTGGTTTGCGTAATTCTAACGCAGAGTCGCGGTTCGATTATCTTCGGTTCTGGTGTATTCGTTCTCTGTATGGTCTTTACGCTTATCACCACGAAGGGCAGACAGCGCATTTATAATTTCATCGTCTTTGCGTTGGGCGCGTTGGGGCTTGTGCTTGCACTCAGCGTGTTCCGCGAGGAGGTAGAGCGCATTTTCGGTTCTCTCTTCGACAAGGGATTTGACTCGAGCGGTCGGTTGGAGATATTCAAAGAGTCTTGGAGACGCTTCTGCAATTATCCGCTCTTCGGCATCGGTTGGATGGGAACGGAACAAGGTGAGCAAGCGTTCGATATTTACTACTCCCACAACACCGTGTTGCAGCTACTCATGACGGGCGGGATTTTGCTCTTCCTCGCCTATATCTATCACCGTTTGCAAACGCTTGAACTCCTGTTCCGCCATCCTACGGTAGAAAAGACGGTCATCGCGCTTTGCATTTGCTCGTTGCTTGCAACTTGTATGCTCGACTGTCATATTTTCAGTTTCGGACCGGGCGTGCTGTACTCCGTGCTTCTCGTCTT
>CAMWUS010000008.1 GCA_947177495.1 uncultured Clostridia bacterium | reverse complement strand
GGCCTCAAAGTAGCCGTCGAAATCGCCATGCCCACGCAAAACGCAAATGCCGCCCTGTGCCAAGAAAGAGTCGCTTTCCCGAAGCCCCCCTTTTGAGATAACGAGCACGCGAAAAGAGGCGGGTAAATGTAAAGCGCAGTTAAGCCCCGCAACGCCCGCGCCCACTACGAGCACGTCGTATTCCGTTTGCGTATTATGTAGATTCATTCCGACCTCTAGAAAAAGTATAATCCCGCGCGCGTAAAATGTCAAGCAATTCAGCCGCCGAGAAAGGTGGTCACAAACTCGCCGAGCGAGGGAATATCGCTGTCCGTCTGCGCGTTGAAGTAGGCGCGCAGCAGCCTGAGCGCCCGCCGTTCCCCGTCCGCACTCCGCTCGCCCGAAAGCCCCAACGCCGCGCGCAAAGTGAGATAGGTGCTCCTACTCGCCGCCGCGCCGCCGCAATCGGGACAACAGAATGCCCCGTCGGAAAAATCGAAATTCAGCTTTGCGCCGAGCGGTTTCCCGCACACCGCACAGGTGTCGGCGCGGAGAGGAAAGCCCGCAAGCGCGAGCGCCTCCGTCAAAAAGCGCACGAGGGAAAACGCCGCGTCGCCCTCTGCAATTTCGCTGAGCGCGCGCACGGCGGCAAGCAAAAGTCCCTTGCTTTCCGCTTCCTCCGCCTCGCCTAGCATCAGCCTGTCGCACGCTTCCAACACGCACACGGCGGCATAGTATGCGTCCAACCGCTCGCGGAGAGGATAGAACCCGTCGTGAAGCGCAGCCGAAATGACGGTATTGCGCTCTCCGCGCGCCGTGAGCACGTATTCGGCAAAACAAAAAGGCTGAGCCGCGAATTTGAGCTTCGCACCCGCCTTTTTCACCCCTTTCATGCCTGCGGCAATCTTTCCTCTGTCCGCCGTGAGCAGGGTGACTACCTTGTCGTTCTCGCCGTAGTCTACCGCACGCAACACGAGCGCGTCCGTTTTGAATTCCATGCCATCTCCCGTGGCAACGCCTTTTATTTCAGGCGTTTAAAAAGCATATAGTAGCTGAAATTGCCCGTCTCCTCGAAGAGCTTCCAAGCGATTTCGCGTGCCGATTTGGGTTTCCCGTCCTCTTCCTTCATAACTCCCTCCGTTAAAAGTATGAGATATGAAGAAAAAACTATGCGTTATTCTTCGCCGTACCCAAGTTCTTTTAAAAGCCCCTCGCTGTCCCGCCAATCCTCGCGCACCTTTACGTAGGTGGTGAGAAATACTTTTGCGCCCAAAAACTTTTCCATATCCTGCCGCGCAAAGGAAGCCGTCTCTTTGAGTGCACGCCCCTGCTTGCCGATGAGGATCGCCTTATGGTTTTGTTTTTCGCACACAATGTCGAGGTTGATTTCGTAAGTACCGTTTTCTCTGCGCTTAAAGGTGTTCACAACGATTGCCACCCCGTGCGGAATCTCCTCGTCGTATTTGAGCAGGATTTTTTCCCGCATGAGCTCGGCGATCATAAACCGCTCGCTCCTGTCGGACACGATATCTTCTTTAAAGAGCTTTTCCCCCTCGGGCAACAGCTCGTATATCCCCTTTTCAAGCGCGCCGATATTTTTGCCCTTGCGCGCGGAGACGGGATAGAAGTCCGCATCGATGCCCGCCTCCGCAAACGCCGCCGCGTCCGCGGGAATGTTCTCCTTGGGCATGATGTCTATTTTTGTATACGCAACGAGCATGGGAATCCCCAAGTCGAAGTATTTTTTGGCAAGCTCCAAGTCTTCGTCTTTCAGTCCCGCGTGCCCGTCGTGAACGAACAAGATGACGTCAACTTCGGAAGAGGTTGTCTCCGTCGTCTTCATCATGCGCTGCGTTAAGGCGTTGCGGTTACGGTAAATACCGGGGGTATCCACGAAAACGATTTGCCTGTCCTCACGGGTTAAAACGCCCAAAATGCGGTCGCGCGTGGTCTGCGGTTTGGGCGAGACGATTGCTACCTTCTCCCCCACCATTACGTTGATTAGCGTGCTCTTGCCCGCATTTGCTCTGCCGATTACGGCAACCGTTCCGCTTCTCATAGTATCCTCGTTATTCTCTCATAAGGTTCATGCGTTTCATTATCTCTTCTTCACGGGCGCGCATTTCCGCTTTATCGGTGTCCGTCATGTGGTCGTAACCCAAACAATGCAACACGCCGTGAACGATAAGATAGTTGATTTCCCGTTCCACGGAATGCCCGTACTCATTTGCCTGCTCCTCGGCGCGCGCCTTGCACACCGCAATGTCGCCGAGATACAGCCGTCCCTCGCCGTCCCAACAGTCGGGATGCTCGCGGGATAAAATAGGCTTGCCCTTAATGCCATCCGTCGCGGGAAAACTCAGCACGTCCGTCACGCTGTCCACGCCGCGTTCCCGCGCGTTGATTGCGCGAATTTCTTCGGGCGATATGAACACGACTTCGAACACGAAAGGCGCGTCGCCTTCGGCAACGCCCGCAAGCGCGTTTTGCAGTCTTGCGCGTTCCTCTTCGGAAAGCTCCTCGCAATCGATTACAAATTCCGTCATTTCTTTTCGTCCTCGATGGGATCTTCCTTCACCGCTTTCCTGTCACTGTTAAAGCGAATGGCGGGATAAGAGATACGGGAATGGTGTACACCCGAAAGCGCTTCCACAAGGGTGAGCCTAATGGTCGTCAGCTCCCGCATGGTGATGTTACATTCATCGAACTGACCGAGATCCATACGCTCTTCGATGATGCTGCGCACCGCGCGTTCAACGTTTTCGGGAACACGCGTTTGCAGGGCGCGGGTGGAAGCCTCCGCCGCGTCGGCAATCATCACGATTGCCGCAATCTTCGTCTGCGGAATGGGTCCCAAATAGGAATAGTCCTTTACGTCCGCATCGCCGCCCGAAAGGCGCATCGCCTTGTTGTAGAAATACTTAATGGGAAGCGTGCCGTGGTGCTCGCGCGCAACGTCCGCAATGACGGCGGGCAGACGGGAAGACGTGATCAAATCGTAACCGTCCTTTGCGTGCGAACGAATGATATCCGCCGAAAGCTCGGGCATCAGCTCGTCGTGCACGTTGTAGCCCGTTTGATTTTCGGTAAAGCAGTCGGGCTGTTTGAGTTTACCTACGTCGTGGTAGTACGCCGCCGCACGGGCAAGCTCTGCGTTTTCGCCGATGGCGACCGCACAGGTTTCCGAAAGCTGAGCCACGATGAGCGAATGGTTGAACGTGCCGGGCGCTTCGCGTTGCAAGCGCTTTAAAATAGGCGCGTTGGTGCTAGTGAGTTCGCACAGTCTGAACACCGTTAACCTGTTAAACGCGAATTCGAATACGGGCAACAGTGCAAGCACGAGAATGACCGAAATGATGCAACCGAGCACGGAGAAGCCGATGGACGAAACCATTTGGATCCACCCGAGATTATACACGCTCGGCAACTTTAACAGCAATACGATGAGCACGGTGGGCGCAACAACCACACAGCCCGTAAGAAGCAGGCTTCCGCGCGTACGCGCTCTGCCCGCGGCGAACACGGCGAACGTACCGCACAGGAAAGACAGCATGAGGGAAAAATATTTCCCGTTTTCGTAGTCGAACGCGCTGAATTCTTCCATGTAAATGTCGATGACGAACATGAGCACGGAGAACACAAAGTTGAGCATGATTGCCTGCCTGCGGTTTAAAAGGAACACGCAGAGCATGGAGAACATGATAACGGGGCGCAAATAGATGAGCGTGAAAACGCCGAACACGTAACAAATAATTACGGACAGCGTGAGAAGCGTAAATACCAAGAAAATATTCGACGCTTGGTTGAAGAACGTTTTATCCTCGAAATAGTAGTAATAGTACACGATGAAGTACAACATGAGAATACTCACGCACAGAGTAAGCAAGCGCGAAATATTGCTGCTCATGTAGCTTAAAAACTCCGACCCGTGCAGAATTAAAATCATTACGAAGATAAACGCAAGCAAGACGAGATAGCAAAGTACGAAGTAAAACGCACTGCCTAACAGCCGTTGCTTACTGATTTGCTTGTCTTCCGAAGCCCTCATTTCTTCTTCTCCTTCTTTTGTGCGGATTCGTATGCGCGCACGATTTTCATGACGAGAGGATGGCGTACGACGTCCTTTTCGGTAAGCGTACAAACCGCAATATCCTCCACGTCTTTTAACAGGTGAACCGCCTGTTTGAGTCCGCTCGTCTTGCCGTCGGGAAGGTCGGTCTGCGTCAAGTCGCCCGTGATGACCATTTTACTTCCCTCGCCGAGACGAGTCAAAAACATTTTCATTTGCTCGCAAGTCGCGTTCTGCGCTTCGTCCAAAATGACGAACGCGCCCGACAGCGTTCTGCCGCGCATATAGGCAAGCGGCGCAACTTCGATAACGCCCTTTTCCATGAGCTTGGCATAAGTCTCCAAGCCGAACATTTCCTGTAATGCATCGTATAAGGGACGCAAGTAAGGGTCTACCTTGGTCTGCAAATCCCCCGGCAAAAAGCCGAGCTTTTCGCCCGCTTCCACCGCAGGACGAGTGAGAATGATTTTTTCCGCTTGCTTGCCCTTGTATGCCGCCGCCGCAAGACATACCGCGAGATAGGTCTTGCCCGTACCCGCAGGTCCCACGCCGAACGTGACGGTGTTTTTGCGAATGGCTTTTACGTAATCTTTCTGCCCCGCCGTCTTGCACTTTACGGGCTTCCCGCGCGAAGTTACGGCGATCACGTCCTTCATGATGCCGCCAATCTCATCTGCGCGCCCCTCGCGCGCGAGCGCGATGCAATACAAAAGGCTGCTTTTATCGATATGCTCGCCCGCGTCGATAATCGAGAGTAAGCTCAAAAGCACCTGCTCCCCTACGGCAAGTGCACTCTCCTCTCCTTCGAGGACGATTTGTGTCCCCGCAACACGGTAAATAAGCGTGAGTTCCCGCGCTACGGTGTCTAAATTTTCGTCGAATACCCCGAGCAGTTTTTGTAGCCTGTCCAAGCTGCCCGTTTCGATGGTAACCGTTTTTCCTGTCGTCATAGTTTTCTTATTCAAGCCCGTTTCCCCGCATAGGGAAACCGAGGCATTTTCTCATAAATTGACCGAAGAGGTCGCCGTGGCGTAGCCCTCTATTAAAATACCGTTTTCGGTCGGCGAGGTAACGCATTCCTGCAAAACGCCGTAGTCGAGCTCGGCTTGCGCAAGCGCCTCGCGTTCGTTAAGCGCATATTCCTGTTGCACGAAGTAACGCACCGTCACCCGCGCCATCACGAGCACGCTGCGCCCGTCTTCCATAGAAGCGTCTACGATGAGCGCGCCCTGTTCTACGCTGTCGCCCACCTGTACGCACGCCCTGCCGCGCACGAGCGTAAGCTCCGTGACTTGCCCCGTGGCGGGAGATAGGAGCGGAGAGGACGAGGATAGCGCGTTTTCGTCGCTCACTTCCACCACGACTTTCAGCACGCCGCCGTCGAAGCGAAGGGAGCAAAAGCTCACCCGCGGAAGCGCAAGAATGCTCGCTTTGATTTGCGCGTTCTCGGCAGGAGAAGCGGAAAAGGTTTTTGCGCCGCCTTCCTCCAAAATGTCCATGACCTGCGCGGAATAGTATGCGCCGCTCCCCGTGACCTCTACCCGCAAAATGCGGTTTTGAAATCCGCAAACGAGAAGCAGAAACAACGCCGCCCCGACGAGCAAACCCGCCGACTTTATGCACCAACGCCGAACGCGTTCGACGCCGCGTGACTTTACCTCTTTAATATTATAACACGAACCGCGCAAAATTGCAAAAACTTTTTTACAATCTTTGCCGTCCACCCAAACGGTTATGGCATTTTTTTGTATTTTTTCCGCCCCGAGCACGGAAATTCCCGCTGCCGAGAGCTTATTGAGTACCCCTACGGCGCTCAGACTTTCGATTACCACTCCGCATTTTTTCATAAAAACTCCCCTGCCCGCCCTCTTGGCTTCCCCTTGGGGGGAAGCTCCGCCGTAGGCGGTGATGAGGGGTGCAAAATGCTTATCATTGTAAACCCCTCATCCGTCACTTGCGCGACACCTTCCCCCAAGGGGGAAGGCAAGGGATCACTCCACCCGCGAGACGGTGCGGATATCGCCGTACACGACGAGGTCGCCCAAAAAGAATTTCCCCAAAGAGAGCGATGCGCCCTCGACACAAACGCAACCCTTTCTCCCCGCGAGCACGATTTTTTCGGTTGAAAATTCGCGGATACGTTTTACGTTTTGGAAATAACCGCCTTTCCCGTCGATGACGGTATATTGCACGCGGCTGAAATTGACGCCCTCTTCCGCGAGCGCTTTGGAAATTTCCGAAAACATTCTCATTTCTTCTTATTGTATGCAATGCGGGGAAAATTCATGTCTGCGCAAGCCCCAACAAAAAAATCCACCCGAAGGTGGATTTTTTTTGTTTTGTTAGGACTTTTGCTTACAGCGAGAAGCCGTCGCAAGATGCGGAACCGGTATTCCAGAACGAATACGTTTTATTACTATACTTGTTTGCCGTATCCTCACCGTCATATTGGGCGAACGTCATTGTATTGCCTACAATCGTTGCGATAATCTTCTTGTCCTTCGCACCACTATCAACCGCACTCGTGAAAGTAAATACAAGCTTATTCCCACTCAATTCTGCCGTAAAGTTGAAGTAGAATAAGGTGCCGGAACCCGAGTAGATAACACCGGAAGTCGTAGGCGAATCATCGAATATAATTTTAATATCCGCATTTTTCTCATCCCATTCGTTGTAATATTTACCCGTAAACGTTAATCCTGCGAATATGCTCTTAGCGGAAAGCGTTTTGGTTTCTACGTTGATACCGTATGCGCTTGCGCCTGCCGCGCTGTAAACGTTAAGGGTTGCGCCCGAAACAACGTACGTTACGCCCTCGCCTGCGCCGCCGTATCCGTCAAGCTCAATAGTGCCTGCGCCCTCGCCCGGCAAGGTGTAGGTACCCTGATAGCCGTCCAGTTTTTGCTCATAGGTTTTCGCAGCAACGTCGATTTCGATAACCTTCATGGAATTGTTAACGACAAAGGTAAGTTTGTTGCCGTCTACGGTAGGATCGAGTACCGTGCCCGCCAACTTAAACGTGCCGTAGCCGTCCGAATCGATATCACCCAAAGTGCCCGTATAGGTACCGTTCGTACCATCGGAGCCCACAAAGCTTGTTCCGTTGTACCCGAAGCTTCCAAGGTTTTCGCCGCCGTAAGTTGCAACGGTGAGCACGTTTCCTTTCGTCTTGAACTGCGCGAAATTGGTTACAGCTTCGCCCGCCGCATTCGTAACGGAAACGGTTGCATACGGATAGATATTGTCTCCGTTCCAGAACACATAAACCGTTTCGCCGTCTACCGTGAACTTCATAAGGCAGCTTGTTCTATCGTTCCAGTAGATAAGGTCGCTGCTCGAAGAGAACGTAACGTTTGCCGCTTTGAATGCAAAATGTGCGTCCTTGGCAAAGGTATTCGCCGTAGTACCGTCCGCCATGGCAAAGAAACCCTTCGCCGAGTCGAAATAAGTGTAATAATTACTACCGTTATAGGTGGTATTGAAGAAACCGCTCGTCGTTCCTGCTGCAATCTCAGGGAATACGTACGTACCGCTCTTACTTCCCGTCATCGAACCGGTAAGGTTAACGGTAAAGTTCTTCGAGCTTGCAGACATCGTATCGGTATAGCTAGAAGCATACACCTCGTAACCTTTATACGAACCATAGAGCGGATGTGCCACAACCCACTTGCAGTAGAAGACGGTGTCGTCCGTAAAGGTGTAGCTTCCCGTTACTTTGTTGGTAAATTCGGCGTCGGTATACCAACCCTCTGCACCCTGCCCGTCGATAATATCGGTAGGAAGAACAGGCGTATAGGAGTCGCCCGCATACTTGCCCTCAACGGGTGCATTTTCCATCTTTCCGCCGTAGTTGAGCATAACGGTGATTGCCTTATCCCACTTGGCGTAGAAGGTCTTCGTCGTTTTGTCGGAAGGATTGTACGACGTTTTCGAGCTTCCCGTGCATTCTTCGTTCTCATACCAGCCGCGGAAGATAAAGCCGTCTGCCGTGGGAGTGGTAGTAATAACCGACGAGAAAGTAAGCGACTTGGAAACGTTTTGCTCAGTCGTTACCGTTTCGCCCTTTCCGTTCATGTTGAACTCAATGGTTGCCATGGGCTTTTCGATGGAGAAGGTTTGCCCTTCTACCGTAAGCCAGTAGCGTGCCCCGTCGAGGTCTACGTTGTAGTTATAGTCCTTGCCCGTAACTGCGGAATAGGTACCTTTCTTTCCACCGTAGACAACTTGATCACCGCCGTTGAGGAAGAGCGTCTCGCCCTCGTCGTTCGTATACGTTCCGCGTTCCGCTTTGGGATCGCTCCAGCTAGAACCCGTTTTCACTTTCAAGTAAAGCTCGGTCCCCTCTTTATCCCAAACTTGAATTTCTTTTGCGTCGTTTGCCTTCGAAGCCTCTAAGCCATCCGTCCAAGTTACGTTATCATAAATCCTGTCGTTATAGCAGAACACGTTCATGGTAGAGTCGTCGAGATAAGTGAGCGTCAACCAGCCGATATATTTTGAATTTTCACCGCGACCGGAATATTCGACCGATTTGATTCTCGACATATCAAACGCGAGATATGTATCCGTTCCAACGCTAGTACTATTAGCACTGTATGCTTTCCAAATAATACCTGCTGCTTTGTTGAAATAGATATAATTATTCGACAAAACAACACTATCGTCTTGGAGAGTAAACTGCTCTTCGGTCAACTGTGCCGTAACTTTACCAGTAACACTTCCGTTTATCGTTACCGTAAGAATTAGAGTAGAAAGATCGCTTGCGGATTTCGTGCCTTGCGTGGTGCTGAAGAAATTCCAGCCCTTGTAGGTACCCGCCATTTGTGCGGCAAGTTCCCACTTGGCGTAAATATCTACGCTTGCGTTGATTGCCGCGCCGTTACCTGCCCATTCGTTGCCGTCCGTGCAAGCTTCGTCCGTGTACAACCCGACAAGGTAGTATCCGTCGCGCGTGATTGCGGAGATATCAGCTGTAGCGCCCTGCGCGAATTCGTAAACCTCGGTCTTATCCTCGTAATTGAGGTGTACGGTGACTGTTACGCGCACGTCCCACTTGGCATAAAGGGTAGGCGTATCGCCGACCTCGTATGCGGTTGCGGTTGCGGGAGTTTCAAGCTCGGGATCGGTATACCAACCGACGAAGATTTTCGCGCCCGTAGGATCGACGGGAGCCGCGGGAAGCATTTCAACCTTCGCGTTCACGGTCGCGGTGCCGTCCGCCGTGGCGGGGCCCGTAGCATTCTTCACCGTAACGGTAACCATGATTTTCTCGAAGGTGTTGCTGCCGCTCGCCGTAGCAACTTTCAACTGATAGTAACCTACGTTCTCATAAGCGGAAATCGTTTCCGTAATGAACTCTTCGCTCTCGTAATCATCGGGATCGTACATCGGGTTCTCTACTTGAATTTGCTTGGAAACGACTTTGCGTTCGAACACGTCGAAAATGCGGAAGCCGCCTTCCTCTTTGACGTAGGTATAGCCCGCGCTCGCAGTGCCTTGAGCACCGTCCCATTCGATTTGTCCCAAGCCGTTAAGGAAGTAATCGGTTCCGTCCACGGTATATTTGCCGTAGTACTCATCGAGAAGCTGTAACTTCGCGCTCTTCCCAAGCTCGTCTTTTGCAGAGGTGGAAGCGGCGATTTTCGTTCCCGTATTGCCGAGTGCGAGCACGACGGTATCGCTCTGCTTCACAACAAGCGTTTTGGAGTTTGCCACCTCGTTCACCGCAAGAGCGTCGCCCTTATAATCGGACAAGCTTACGTCGGTGTAAATCTTATCGGTATAGATGAGGAGCGTTTTGCTTTCGCCGCCCTCCGTCTCGTAAGTAACGATGCAAGTATGATTATAAGCCGCATTGCCGTTGTAGAACCCGAACGTATAAATATCGGTCGTAACCGTATCGCCGTTGCGGGAAACAACGTAGGGGTTCTGCCCGAGCGCGTCTTCCGCCATCTCATCCGCAAACGCGATGAAGCCGCTCGTCTTATCAAACCACATTCTATAAACGGTGTCCTCGCCGTTCACTTTCCAGGTAAGAACCTGCGTCGCCTCGGTATAGCCGGTAACCGTACCTTTCAGCTCATCCGTTGCTCCGCTCGAATTCTTAACGCGGGTGAACGTAACGATGCCGTCTTCGTCAATGTCAACGGTTGCCGCAAAGCAGTATTGCGCATTTGTATTCAGCTTGTTGCCCGTAAAGGTGCCGTAGTAAACAGGAAGCGCTTCCCACTTGGCATAAATCGTCGCACCATCACCGTCCGCAATGGTGAGGTCCGTATTGATATCGATTGCTTGTGTGTAATCTACATCCAAATACCAACCTCTGAATACGCGCCAGTTCGCTTTGTCTACGCCGACTTCGATGCCGTGCGCCGCAAGTACGTCGGAAAGCTTATCCTCGTCTCCGAAGTAAACTTCAACGCCTGCACCGCCCTGTTCTACGACTACGGTAATGCTGCCCTTATCCGACCATTTCGCGTAAATCGTAACATTGTCCGTGGGCTTGAACTCAGCGGGAACGCGTTGCGTGCAAGCCGCGTCGAAATACCAACCGCCGAATTTCTTCGTGTCGGTATCTGCGGGATTCGTAAGAGTAGCAACGATGTTCTTATTGAACCCTTCTGCAGTCTTATCCAACTCGCCCACGCCGTTCAAGTCGTACGTAACGGTTACCATAGGCATAACCATCGTACCCGTGAAGTCGTCGTTGAGTACCGCCTCGTAATAAGCGCCCTCGATGATTGCGCTTGCGGTGTAAGCCGCGCCTTCCTCAGCGATTTCATAAGTGCCTACAAGGGGATTGTCGCCAATCATAACCGCAATCATGCCGCTACCGGAAACAATCACCGTGTATTGCGTCGCATCCGCACCCGTGCCCTCGGTGAGCGTGTAAGTTCCCTCGTAACCGTCGGCGGGAACGAATTCGCCGTCCGCATTCTTTGCATAGGAAGCGATAACGTCGTTGCCCTTTACAACGTAAACGAGCGGCTGTTCGGCAAATTCGGTTACGGAAATCTTGTTTTCGCCCGCCTTATCACTTGCGAAATTTACGCCGAAGAACGCCGTTTCATTGAATACAAAGCTGTTTTCTACAACATCTTCCTTGGAATATGTAATGGCAATCGATTCGTCCAAAACCGCCGCTTCTACATGGCTCTTTTCTGCATCCCACTCATAGGGCAGGAATACGAAAACAGTGCTCCAGGAAGCGTCTCTCGGGCGAACGATCACACCCGTGGTCATGTCGACGTAAGCGTCATAGGTCTTTGCTTCGCCGCTTGCAGGTGTCGAAACGATGGAGATTTTGCCCTTTTCGGCATCTACCATGGAAACCTTCCACGATTCGTTCTGATAAGGGAACGCATCGCCTTTGCCTTCGCCCTTTTCGTCGAGCTTCATCTGCGCTCCCACCCACGCAACGGTAACGCGGATTTTGCCCTCCTCTTCGACTTCAACCATTATGGGAATATAAGTCTTTCCGTCGTAGGGAGCAACGAGCTTCGCCGCGCCGGGGATTTCGACTACGCCGTATTCGGAAGTGTAAACGGTCTTTGCCGCATGGTTGTAATCTGCGGAAACTTCCTCTTTCTTCCAAACCTCGGTGTTGCTCAAAGCGGGAACGGGTTCTTCTACGTCTTGCTCCGGGCAATCCTTAATGTTGCAGGAGTGCTTTGCCGTGCCCGGCTTGTCAAACTCAGGCTCCTTCACGATTGTCCAGTCGCTCCACTTGTGCTCGGCGTTCTTGGATACGGTTATCGCCACTTCCAAGCCGTACTTTTCGGAAACATAAACGTCCTCGCCGTCTTCGGTGTGCGAATTGGGCGTGGATTTGTCCGCGTCCTTCTTCCAAACCGAAGTGTCCGTCAAGTCGATTTTCTCGATTTCTTCTCCACCGTCTTTCGCTTTGCATTCGCGCTTCATCTCACCCTGTTCGGTGACTGCGTTAGGCTTTTGGGTGATTTTCCATTCGTCCCAATCGTGCGCGGCGGTCTTGGATACGGTTATCGAAACTTCTAAACCGTACTTTTCGGAAACATAAACGTCCTCGCCGTCTTTGTAGTGATCTGCGGGCTTGGATTTGTTCGCGTCCTTCTTCCAAACCGAAGCGTCCGTCAGGTCGATTGTCGCAACTTCTTCGCCGTCTTCCGATTTGCATTCGCGCTTCATCTCACCCTTTTCGGTGACTGTGTTCGGCTTTTTGGTGATTTTCCATTCGCCCCAATCGTGCTTGCCCTGCGCAATGGTAATTTCCACCGTGCCGTACTCGGAGGTGTAAACCGTCTTACCCGCCGCCGTGTGCGTAGCATCGGTCGTCCCCGACACCGTCCACACGTCCGTGTTCGACAAAGCGGGAACGGTTACGGTTACCACTTCGCCATCGTCTGCCGTACAGGTGCGCGTTGCGCTGCCCTCTTGGGTGAGGGTAGGCGCTTGCGTGAGATTCCACGAACCGTATTCGTGCTCGTGTTTGTCACCGCAGCCTACCGCCGCCGCGCAAAGTGCCGCGCTCGCCGCCGCCAGTACCAGCAATCTGCTTTTTTTCATACTGCTTCTCCTTTCATTTTTCTCATTTTTATTTGGAAAAAAATGTTTACAAAATTATTATTTCGGGGAAGAACCCCTCGTCCGTCCGCTTTGCAAAAGAAAGCGAACTTTTTATGCTTCGTAATCCTTTAAGACTACGAGACCTTCGGTGATATTACCCCAAGCGATAATACGCAAATAGGTGATATCCTCGCCGTTGGTAATCTTTATAACGTTGCCGTTCTCCACACTGCCCGTCATGAGCTCTATGGTTACGACGTCGCCCGCGAGCGTGGGAGAGCCCGAAAGCACGTATGTGCGAACGTCGCCCACCGTAAATTCGCGAAGCGCCGTACCGCCCGCCGCAACCACGCGGCTAGTGCCCGTGGTGTAATAATCGGTAAAGCCGACCGCACCCGTCGCAGTGAAGCGAAAAATGCCGTCCGCAACCTTTTCGCCCCGAGCGGTAACGAACGCGCCGCTCTTCGAATAAGCTTTTACGGTGAAAGCGTTTTCGCTCTCTAACGTTGCAAAGCCCTCATAGCGCACGCCGCCGCAAACAAGCGTGACCTGTCCGAACTCGTCGAGCGTGAGGCTGTTCTCTTTTAACATCACGCCCGCGCCGTAAGCGGCAAAGAGCGGATTGCCCTCGTAAAGTTTGGGAACGACCTGCACCGTGTAGTAAGCGGTAACCGCCTCGCCCTGTACCGTAAGATTTACCGCAAAGCGGTGGAAGCCGGGTGCGCTGAACACAACGGAGCGCATATCCACGCACGCCTTTTTTGCATCGCCCGTAAGCGCACCGTCTTTGGTGACGATGCTGATCGCATCCAAGAGACGGGACGGTCCGCGCGTGACGTCCGCACCGAAACGATAGTTCGAAATACGAACGATTGCGCCGTCGGCAATTTGTGTGTTTTCAAATGTCAATCCGTCAAGCGAATTGTCTGCGAAGCTCTTTACGGTAAGCGTATTGAGGAATTCACCCAAATAGAATTCCGCGCCGCTGCCGTAGGTGAAGCTGGGTTTGGTATCTACGTACCGAATGGATACGATGCCGCTCTGTACGGTATAACGGAACTGCGTGTAAGACCACGAACTCGTATTAAAGTTAATGATGCCCGTGCCGTACCCGTCGAGGAAAATCAGCTTGTTCCCCGCCACGTAGTAGCCGTAATAAGCGTCCTTCTCCAACAGCGTGAAGGTAAGCGTCTCTAAATCCAACTTGAAAGTATAGGAGAACTTATCTTCGAGATTGTAAAGGAAAATTTTATCCGATATGGTGTCGACGTAGCAATTTTTGGCGTTGGCAACGTCGTACTGCGTGAGGTAGAACGCCCGTTTGCCGCCAACCGTAAGCTCGTATCCGCCCGATTGCGAAACGGAAAAGGCTGCGTTCGCCCCGTTCACAGTGCCGCGGAAGGATTTGCCCGTAAACTTGTTTTTCGTGGAATCGCTTTTAATAATCTTTCCCACGCGGTTGGACTGCATTTCGAAGCGGTATTCTTCACCCTCATAGGTGAGCGCAGAAGCCGTTCCCGTTAGGGAAACGAACCCCTCCGCATATACCACTTCGCCCCAGCTGACCGTGTAAAGGGTATCCGCGCTCGTCTTTTCCACCAAATGTGTTTTCAGTCCGTACCAAAGTTCTCTGCCGTCCGACTTGTCCTTAATGCGGAACGTATCAATGCTGAACGAAATAAACGAAGTGGACAGCACGTAGTCCGACGAATAGTTGATTATCACGTAATCTTGGAGCGTCCACTGCGCCTCGTTAAAGAAAACCATGGGACGGCGCGCATCGGTAAAGCCAAGCTTTAAGGTATTATGCGGATCGAGCACGACGATGCCGTCGCTGTAATGCAGCGTGAAATCGTTGCTCCCGATTTTGATAAGTAGCGTGTTTTCGTCGATACCGCCCGTGATGACAGCGGGAGTGTTCCCCCACTTCACGGAGCCGTCTTCGCCGATCACGAGGTTGTCGAGCACAAACACGGAGCTTGCCGCTCTCGCGGAAGGCGTAGCCGTGTATGCGTCCACGCCGTAGTCCCCGTCGACGTCGTCATCGTCGTCATCGGAAGCGGCAGGGATGGTGGTAAGCAACGTGCGGTAAGTGCCCTTCATGCCGCTGTCGAACACCGTAACGGTTGCGCTCTTATGTACGCCGCCGTAGGAAAGTTCCACGGTGTACACGCCCGCGCGGAAGGTATCCGCCTTGCCCGAAATCATGTCGAACGTGACCTCGACAGGCTTGCCGCCCTCGGTTACGGTAAACAAGTCGGTTACGAACAACGTCCCGCCCGTAAACAAGCCGATGTCCTGCGCGGTAACCACGATATCCGTTTGAATGACAAATTCGTAGCTCAGCTCGATGGGCTCTGCGTCGTTCCCGTAAGGATACACCGCCACCCGCACCGTCTGAGATTCCGCGCTTGAAAAATCAATCGGTTCGCTCAACAGACGCGCATAGCAGGTACTGAAACCGTCTGCCCAATCGGGATTATCCGTTAAAAATTGCAGGATCCCGTTTACGTTTACGCTAATGTTGGAGAACGGATTGTACTCCTTGGTACCCTGCGGGACGGAAACGACGTTCTGCTTAACGGCAGTTTGCACCGTCTTTTCTTCTACGACGTACGTGATTTTCTTTTCCACGTACTCGAAATCTACCCTGCTGCTCAATCCCTTGGGGGGACTTAGGTTATAGGCGATTTGGAGCGTAACCTCGTAGCTGCCCGCTCTGTCGAAATCCACCTCGTCAAGCCCGATGAAATTGCTCTCGGGAATGACGTTGAAGGGAATCCCGTTGATGATAAGGTTAAAGTCTTTTGCGAAAGGGTAATCGTTTTTATCGGTGCCCTTTTTCACGTTGACGGTATCCGAATGAGCGTATTCGAGAATGACGCCGAATTTGATCTCTAC
>CAMWUS010000007.1 GCA_947177495.1 uncultured Clostridia bacterium | reverse complement strand
AATGAGCCAGTTTTTACTCCGTACAATTACGCTTACAAGTATGCTTAGAAGTATGTCTCCAAGCAGGGCGACAAGGACCCCGACAAAGACCCTGATAAAGATCCCGATAAAGATCCCGACGAGGATGAAAACTTGGTAACCATTCAACAACAGCTCAATTACACCGAGAGCACGGCAAAGCTCGATAATCCCGACCAAGGGTTTTATCTTCCCATCAACGTAACGGTGACGGACAGCGGCGCGACTTACCCCACGTACGTCGTTACCAATACGACCAAGCTGTACCACCTGCGCATCGACATCAGCGCGTTCTCCGCAAACGCGGGCGCGACGGATCACCCGCTTACCGACGCCGCACTGAACGGAATCAGAAACGTTTTGACCTACCTGCGTGGGCGCGATAAGAGCGCGATCGTACGCTTCGCCTACGACAAGGCTTTTGCAGGAAACGTAAACTTCGAACCCTCTTTGGAGGTCATGTTAAACCACACACGGCAGTTCTGCGCGGTTGTGGAAGAATACCCCGCCACCGTCACCGCTCTCGAAGTGGGCATGGTGGGACCTTGGGGAGAAATGCACACGAGCACTGCGGCGAACCCCGAAAACATCAGCGCGCTCATCAAGGCATTCCTCGAAAACACCACTACCGTTCCCGTTTCGGTAAGAACGCCGCAAATGATTTACAACTACTTGGGAATTTCGGGCGGCGCACCCGAGGGCTATAAAGTTCCCGAAAGCGCCTATCGGCTTGGAATGTTCAACGACGGCTATCTTGGCTCGGCAAACGATTACGGAACGTACGGCGACAGAGAAAAGGACGTGGCGTTTATCAGCGGACAGACGGAGCACCTGCCCTTCGGCGGCGAAGTCATCGACCCCAACAGCACGTTGCACGACATTGCGGTTTGCCTTCCCGAAATGTACCAAATCCATCTAAGCTACTTGAACGAGCTTTGGAACAACGAGATTGTAGCCAAATGGAAGACGATGACCGTGACGAAAGACTGCGCGGACGCCGATTCCCTCTACTACGGACTTTCGGCATTCACCTACATCCAAAATCATATGGGCTACCGCTTTGTCCTTAAAGATTCTACGTTCAAGCATACGCAGAACTTCGATACCCTTAAAATTTCCCTCACGCTCGAAAACGTAGGCTTCGGAAATTTGACCAAATCCAAAAACGCAAAGCTCCTCTTTGTGAATGGCAACAACACGGTCGTCTACGAAAAATCCGTGGAGAACTTTAACGGAGAGGAAAAGTTGGAATATACGCTTCCGCTCGATTTACAGGCAGGAAATTACCGCGTGTTCTTGCAGCTTAGCGGCGACGAATCAAACGGCACTCCGCTGTATTGCTTGCAGTTTGCCAACGACGGTTTATACAATAGCGCACTCCACGCGAACCTCATCGGCGAAATCGAAATTAAATAACTTAATACTAAAAAAAAGCACTCGTGAAGAGTGCTTTTTTTTAGTATCCTGTACCAAGGTTTAGTTGGTGTCGCACGTATTTATGTTTTAATTATATCTTAAAAGGAAAGGAATGTCTTTACAACCGTAAAAATTACGGTTAATATTTTAAAAGAATAAAACTCCCCTTGGGCTCCACCCCCTGTGTCCCCCGCTAAGGCAGGGGATAATATGGTGCATTAAGTTACGACTTATCGTCGTATCTATTATATACGACAATTTGTCGTTTGTCAATTAAAATACGACAATTTGTAGTATAATTTTTTCATGAATAACTTATCAGCGCTGATGACCAACATCGGCAACAAAATAAAAATGGAACGCACCGCTAAGAAACTTTCTCAAAGCGAACTTGCAAGTGCGCTCGGAATTACGCAGGACAGCATTTCCCTATGGGAAACGGGAAAACGACTTCCCGACACGCAATATATCATTCTGCTTTGTAAATTTTTCGAGGTGTCGTCCGACTATTTACTTGGGCTCGAAGAATAAATCCCCTATCCGTTTCCCGTCATATTTTTGCGGTGATTGCAAATAGTAATTGCAATCAAAATAAAATAAGGACGGGAAGCATGTATCGCACTCCAAAGCATATCGGGATTATTCCCGACGGGAACAGGCGTTGGGCAACGCAAAACGGAATGAAAAAAGAAGAGGGCTACGAGCACGGGTTGCTCCCCGGGCTCAAACTCCTGCGTGCCGCAAAGAAACGCGGCGTAAAGGAACTCACCTACTACGGCTTTACCGTAGACAACTGCAAGCGCCCGCAGGCGCAGGTTGCGGCGTTCTCCGACGCGTGCTACAAGGCGGTAAAGCTGATTGAGAAAGAGGGCGTAAACGTCTGCGTTGTGGGCAATACCAAATCGGGCTGTTTCCCCTCCCGCCTGCTCCCCTACGTGAAGCGCGACGATTGCCCCGACGGAAAAATGCGGGTCAACCTCTTAGTCAACTACGGTTGGGAATGGGATATGAAAAACGGTTGGGCTTCCAAGCAAATCCCGAGAATCGACATGGTAATTCGTTGGGGCGGAATGTGCCGCCTTTCCGGCTTCCTCCCTCTGCAAACGGTGTATTCCGATTTCTATATCGTAAAAGACTTGTGGCCCGATTTTCAAGAAAAGCATTTCGACGACGCGCTTGCCTGGTACTCCAAACAAGACGTGACGTTAGGTGGATAAAATAAAAAGCCCCTGCGTGCAAGCTCAGCACGCAGGGGCTTTTTTTTGTTTTCCCTTATTCCCCGACAAGCAAGTTTCGGGGTGCGATTTTTTTGATTTTTAAAGACAGCAAACAAGCAATACCGAACGACAACAAAATAAGCCCTATGCCCGCAACGGTAATAAATCCGACGGGTATGTCAAAGGTGCATTTCATCACGCCGAGACTGCTGAAAAACACGCTTAAAATGGGGTTTATGACTAGGCTGCCGACAATCAACCACACGACTGTGGAAAGTACGATTGCGGGCATAAACGAGAGCGCCGTTTGCACGATAAGCTGACCCGTAGTAAACCCGAACGACTTCAAAATACCGTAGTCGCGCTTTTTATTGTTGAGCATGGTACGCACCAACAAATACAGCACGAACGCAATGATAATTGCCGAAAGCACGAGAATCGCTATTACGATTATTGTCGTTAACTGCACGTAAACGGCTGCTGCGGCTGTAACGGTCGCGTCTATGTTGATCGTCGTGTTCACGCTGTCCAAAAACTGCTCTTTCATTTCCGTATTGAACGCGTCGATATCCGTTTCATCGGTAAGGTTGATATAATAGCTTACGTGTGCAATCTCACCCAAGCGCTCGTAGCCCTCACGCGTTAGAAGCCCGTCGCGCCCTAAATAATTAGAAACCTGCGTCAACCCGCAAATCAAATACTTTTCGGTTTTTCCGTTTGCCGTAATTTGTATTTCTTCCCCTACCGCAAAGCCCTTTTCTTTGGCATACTTCGCGCCGATTGCCATTTCATTTTCGTATTTGGGAAACCTGCCCTTATACATGACGTCGGGGTTATTCACCTTTGCAAAGTCGTCGCAAACCGTTGTGAGAAGCTCCGCCCCGCCCACGTGCGTCACGTTGATCGTCGTATACAAGTAAGCCTTTTCCACGCGCTCGTCGGCGTCCATAGTCGTTAAAAATTCATCCTCCGTCTCGGCGGTCACGCTGATACAGCTGTCTGCCGTTTCACCGACGATGAGGTTTAAAAACGGCGTCATATCGACAACGATATTCTCAGTCATTACCCCCGAAAACACGACCACGAGGGAAAGCACGAACACGGTGATACAAACGGTGATATTGTGCTTTATTCCCGAGAGCGTGGTTTTGAGCGCCAAAGCAAAATTGAGGGGCGCTTTGGTTTTTTCGAGCGGGACGTGATTGCGCTTGAAATTGTGCGTAAGCACGCCCGACCGCAATGCGGCAATCGGCTCTATCTTCTTAATTCTGCGCGAAGCAAGCCACACGCAAAGCGCAACCGTTCCGCCCAAAATGAAAAGCGAAATAAGAATAGGCAACGGCAAAAACCGAACCTTGTACGGAATACCCGTTTGCGCGATCATCATGGTATTGAGCGCGGGAAAGAAGGCGTAAGAAAGTCCGCCGCCCGCGATTGCCGCAAGCAGGGTAAGCCCCAAAAACTGCAACAAGAGCGAGCATATCAGTTGCCCCGAAGTGTACCCCACCGATTTCAGCGCGCCAAGGTTTTGCATCTGCACCTGAACGTAGTTGATAATGTTAGATACGATAACCACAACCGCAATCAGCAATACGAAGAATGCCATTGCGCTAATGATAATGGAGCAAATCGACTGCGAGATATAGCGTGACTGCGTTACGATATCGTAGCTGTTGCTTACCATGTTCACGTTGGGGAACTGCTCGGAAATGGCACTTTTAATGCTTGCCTCGTAGTTTAAGTTTTCCGACATATCGGAAAGCCGCACCGAGCACACCGTGCATTTAGGTGCATAGCCCAAGCTTTCCAGCTCCTCGTATTTATCCTGCGTGAGAAGAAACTGCGCAAGCCCGCAGTTATGCGAACCCGACATAGTACTATTAAAAAATCCGCAAACGGTGTATTCCATGGCGTGACTGCCTATGGAAATGCGAAAGGGCTTCCCGATTGCAACGTCTTCCGATTTATAGAGCATTGGCACGTACGCGCCGCTTGTATAATTCCCCTCTTCCACAATTTCCGCTTTGCCGACAGGACGCGTCAACGCCGTCTCTTTCTCCATAAAGAAAAACCAACTGCTCATTTCGCCGCCGTTATAGGAAAACGTTGTCGTCATGTGAACACATTTATCCAAACGGTACTGCGATACGCGGTCGTCGTTTTCGAGCGTCTGTTCTAAAAACTCGTACACCCCGCCGTCGTCGCTGACCGTAATGGTCACGTGCCCGTCGTTAAGTTTATCGTGATACCTGTCGAAGTTGGCGCGATAGTCGGTGGAGAGCATCAGCCAAAGATTGAGCATTAACGCCGCAAGAAAGATAAGCACGACGATCGCAACCGTCTGCCCCTTTGCCTTGCGCATATTCGAGCGGGCGATAAGAAATAATTTTCTCATGTCACCACCCCATTTCTTTTAAAAATGCGGAAAGCTTTTCGTGCCTTGCCGTGTCGCCGTGCGAGTATTTCCCCAAATCGCATTCGCCCATAATCACGCCGTCTTTCAAATACAAAATACGGTTGCCGCGGCGCGCCGAACGCATATCGTGCGTTACCATAACGACGCTCTGCCCCTGCTCGTTAAAGCGCGTGAGCGTGTCTAAAACGTCGAACCCCGTCTTGGAGTTGAGCGCGCCCGTAGGCTCGTCCGCAAACAGGATTTCGGGGCTGTTGATAAGCGCGCGGACGATACCCACCCGTTGCGCTTCGCCGCCCGAAATTTGCGTGGGGAATTTCTTCTGCGTTTCTTCGGAAATATCCACCGCCGCGAACAGCTCTTTCGCCTTTGCGACAAGCTTCTTTTTGTCTTTATTTACAAGCAGTCCCGCGGCAAGTACGTTGTCCATTACGCTCATGCCGTCAATCAAATAGATCTGTTGAAACACGAATCCGCAATGGTCGCGGCGGAACACCGCAAGCCCGTCCTGCGACAAATCGGAGATGACTTTATCCCCGAACGTGATCGTCCCCAAGCTGGGCGTATCCATGCCCGAGAGCGCGTATAAAAGCGTAGATTTGCCCGCACCGCTCGCGCCCATGATAACGGTAAAATCGCCCTGATAAAGTTCTAAGTCGATGTTTTTTAAAACGTGCTGTTGCAAGCCGCCGTTGGAAAACGTCTTGCATAATTTTTCGGTTTTAAGTAGTACTTGTTGCATATAATTCCCCTATCCCTTCAAGCTAGCGTTTTTGTCTTCAAGCTCTTTTCCGTATGTAACGAATTGACGAAATATCAAAAGCACGGTTCCCGCAATGATCCCACCCAAATCGATAGGAAAATTCAGTTCCGTTGCAGGCGTTACCGTATGTAATAAAGTCGTTCCGACAAGAGCGGGAACCGTAGCCGTAAGGAGCAAAAAAATGCCGACCTTTTTTAAATAGTGATGCGCCCTTTCGCAAAACGGCGTTTGCTCTTTTTCGATATTTACGAAAATTCTCTCAACGTTCCAGAGTAACCCGACAAGCATAAACGAATACAGCGCCAAGGTTGCAAATAAAATCGCAGTTTCGCCGACGGTAAGCGATTTGATTGCGTGCGTGCAGGAAAGCGCTATGGCAAGAACGACAAACGCGATGCAAGCCGCACAAGCCAAACAATAAAGGACTTTGCAAACGATACTGCAAATTTTTGCGGTTTTTATTATTTTCGTTTTCGTATTCATTAAAAACCTCCTTTTATTGCTTATATTTTATAATGGGAAATCTTAACTGTCTTTAACGGTTTCTTAAATTTCTCTTAAATGCGCTTCGTCGCTATAAATACGGTATTCTTTTCAAACACGCCAAACGCGAACGCCAACCGATAAAAGAAAGGCATATGCTCGAATGCTTTATAACTCGTTCTATCTAAAAATTCTTTCAAGGATAACTGTTCAATATACCCGTACGGATTTGCGACTTTTACGGTATCGTTTGCAATATCCATGCCAATGATAAGCGAATAATGCAGCGTCCATTCGTCGTGATATTTTGCCGCCCATTCGAACGGCACGGGAATGCCGCCCGCAAGGCTTTGATAGACCTTGTCAATAAGCTCCGAGTTTTTGAGATACTTGTAAATTTTCGTCCGGTATTCGGGGAACTGTTTATTGAACTCCTTACAAAACGAATTGCCCGTAGAGGTCACAACTTTTCCGTATTTCTCGAATAAGCTCTGCTCGGTAACGCTTCCGCCGTTCCACGCGGAAAACATTTGCAAGACGGCATAGCCGCAGGAAACTTCCTGCGTGATTACTTCGATATTCTCCACGCCCACCGCAGCGCTGTATTTTTCGTCGGTATAGACATCAGAATAATCGTCGTCAATATAATTCGTCTTTCCCGCAAGCACGGCGAAAGAAATCGCTAAAACCAAACCGACTGCAAGTATCAGCGAACACAAAACGCAAACAACGATTTTTATCGGTTTTTTCATATCGCTCCTTTGTAAGTCGAAGAACCACTCAGCGACAAGCATACTGTCACCTTTAACCCGTGTGCGCCGTTTTCGAGATTTAATTCGCCGTTCATCTCCTTCATAAAGTAATCGGAAATAAACAGCCCCAAGCCCGCGCCCTCGGTGTTCGCGGAATTACTGCCCCGCTTAAACTTTTCTTTGAGTACGGGTAGCTCGTCCTGCGGCACCCCGCCGCCGAAATCCTCTATCGCAATGCAAATGCGGTCGTCGGTTTTCTCCGCCGTTACGGCTATCTCCGTCTTGGCATATTTGTACGAGTTGGCAAAAATATTATCGAACACCTGTTGCAATCTCAACCCGTCGGCATATACCAAACATTCGGGAATATCGGGAATATTTGCACGGTGCAGGTAGTCGGCGTTTTCGAGCATGGTTTTCACCTGCTTGCTTTCTATATTCGCAGGGGTTACGGTGAGCTGTTGCAGCTCCTCGAGCGTTGCCGTAAACAGGTTGGTCACAAGCATATTTATCTGATCGGCTTTGCCGATAATTTGCGTATAGTTTGCTTTATCTTTTTCGCTCTTCGCAACGGCAAGCCCCACTTCGGAAACAGCTTTCATGCTTGCAACGGGCGTCTTGATATCGTGCGAAAGCTTTGCAACGAGTTCCTTTTTGCTTTGCTGTGCCTGCGCTTCGGCAAGGCGCGCTTTTTTGAGTTCGCTCCGCATAATGTCGAAACTCTCGGTAAACGCGCCGAACAAATTGCGCCGATCCATTTGAAGCGGGATATCGAGGTTGCCGCCCGCAACGCGCTCAGCAAAGCCTTTTAGCTTGCGGAACGGTCGAACGACGGTAGCGTACAAATACACGGCGTAGCCGACGCAAATTGCGCATTCGAGTACGATTGCAACCGACAGTATTGCGATTGCCGTTTGCTTTTGCGCTTGCAGCGTTTGCGCCCCGTCGTTATAAATAATCACTTTCCCGACAACCACGCCCTCGACGGTAATATCAAGCATGGTATCCCTATGCGTAATGGCCTCGTTCACGCTTTCGGAAAGCCCCTCACGCGTTTTATATATCACGGCTCCCCCGTTATCTATTACAACGTAGTCAAGCGCGGTGGCGTTATTGTGTTTTTCGAGAGAACCAAAGTCTTTCGTTACCGATTGCAGAACCTCGCTCACCGCAACCGTGTCCTGCGGGAAGTCGGGCGTTTGTAGAGCGAACACAATCAGCGCAATCACTTCGGCCATCAGCACGAATACAAGCCCGATCAAAAAGAATTGCCTTTTCATTCGTTGCCTCCCGTAAACCGATAGCCGTCGCCCCAAACAGTAACGATATATTTCGGCTCGTTCGGGTTGATTTCTATCGCCTCGCGCAGTCTGCGGATGTGCACGTTCAGCGTTCCGTCGCCCGTGAATTTATCTTCCCAAACCTTTTCGAAAAGCTCCTTTTTCGAAATAACTTTGCCCTTGTTGTCCATGAGGTAGGCAAGAAGTTTAAATTCAAGCGCGGTCAGCTTTATCACCTCGTCGTTCACCTTCACTTGCTTGGCTCTAAAATCGACCGTCAAATATCCGTCCGAATACTCGGTGCTTGCCGCCCCGCCGTAACGCTTTAATACGGCTTTCACCTTTGCAAGCAAAACGCCGAGCGAATACGGCTTTTGCACGTAGTCGTCCCCGCCGATATTCAGCGCAACGATTTTATCGTCGTCGCTTGTCCGCGCCGAAATAAACAAAATGGGAATGTTCGTCGTTTCCCGCAAGCGTTTACACAAATCCAAACCGCTCCCGTCACCCAAGTTGATGTCGAGTAAAATGAGCTCGGCGGTATTGTCTTGAAAAAACTGACGGCATCCGTCCACGCCGTAAACGGCAACCGTGTTCACGCCGAACAGGTTGAAGTATTCCGCCGTACTGTCGGCAAGCACTTTTTCGTCGTCGATGATAAGGCAATGATATTTCATAAAGTACCTCTCTATCAATTATACCATTTTTTCATATAAAAATCTTTAACAATTCCTTAAATTTTGCCCGCAAACGAAAACCGACGCATGAAATTATTATTTTACGGCATAACCGCTTTACAGTAAAATCAAAATGGTTTATAATACAAGCGAACAAACTTGCTTGCAAGGGTTTGTGAGCGCCGTATTCAAACTTTAATGCGTTTTGCGCATGCAAAACAGCGGCGCGATAGCACCACAAAAAAATCTTTGATTTTTTGCATTGCTATGTTATAATGAAAAAGACTTACTTGTGAATTCAACGAGGAGAAAAGCATGAATATTTGGCACGATATCGACGAAAAGAGAATAACCGAAAACAAATTCGAAGCGCTTATCGAAATCCCCAAGGGCAGCAAGGCAAAATACGAACTCGACAAGGAAACGGGGCTTTTACGCCTCGACCGCGTGCTGTACACCTCCACCGTTTATCCCGCGAATTACGGGTTTATTCCGCGCACGCTTGCCGACGACGGCGACCCCTTGGACGTGCTTGTACTGTGCAATGAACCGATCTTCCCCATGACGCTCGTTACCTGTACCCCGATAGGCGTTATTAAGATGATTGACGGCGGAGAACTGGACGAAAAAATCATCGCGGTTCCCTTAAACGACCCCAATTATAAGCACTACTACGACATTAAGGAATTGCCGAAGCATATCTTCGAGGAAATGATGCACTTCTTCGAAGTGTATAAAATGTTGGAGCATAAAACCACTACCGTGAAAGAGATATCCCATAAATACGAAGCAATCGAAATTGTCAGAAAATGCTTGGAAAAATATAACGAAACGTACAAGAAATAAATTTATAGCAAAACCCCGCGATAGTCGCGGGGTTTTAGGTTGCAATAAAAAGCTTTCGGGAAATCTTCCCGAAAGCTTTTTTATCTGCGTATTAGCATTCCCTTCATGTACTGCGACTCATTATGGAATTTTTCGATATAGGCTATCTCCTCTTCGTTGCAACCGATTAAAATTTTTATTTCGGAATCGCGTTTCATGAGGTCGACCGTACAAACAATCCCCACCACTTTTTTGTCGCCTGTTCCTACCCATACGTCTATCCCCGCACCGTCCATTGAGGTGGTGTTCTGCAAATATCCGTAATCGACTTCGTAGATACATTGCGGATACCGCGGATGGTGGCTCCCCTTCGGTCTATCAATCACAATTTGCGACTCTTCCACCATGTTATCGAGCAACACCCAAAACTCTTCTTGCATACTTTCCCCTATTTCTTTTCACTTATAGAATGATATTCATTCGCCAAATCCCAGCTATTTCTTAATGATTTTGAAATACAGAAAACCCGAAATCGCCGTCAATACTCCCAAAATCAAAAACGCATTGAAACATATATCCCGCACGAGCAAGATTCTGTCGTAAACCGCCCCCGCGCCGACTGCGTTACAAAACACGATAATTTGGAGCACGCCGTATGACAGCGCGCACAGCACCGTCCCCCCCAGCGTAACCGCAAATAAAAATAAGAATATTTTTTCTTTCATGTATATTACACCCTATAACGCCATTTTAACATAAACACGCCGAAAATGCAAGATAAAAGATTAATAATATACTGCGCAAACGATAAGCTCAGAACGGTAAAATATGCGCCGCAAAAAAATTTCCGAATAATTTTGAAAAACACTTAAAAAACGCTTGATAAATTCGCTCTTGTTTGGTAAAATAAACGAGCAAAAGCAAGTTAAATATTGACATTGGGGTGTCGCCAAGCGGTAAGGCAACGGACTCTGACTCCGTCATTCGTTGGTTCGAATCCAGCTACCCCAGCCAAAGGCACTATATATTGTGGTTATTTTAGAGAGGTAAACGCAATATGTAGTGCCGATTTTTTGCATTTTGGGGACTTTTTGGGGACCAACCCGTCCGAAAGCTCCACGCTTAAAGGTTATATATAACCTTTCGTCCTTCTTTCAGCATAAATTCCGTGCCGAAATGCGTGTAAACGTTGCTCGTCTGCGTTCCGTCGGCGGCGTGTCCCGCCCATACGGAAACAACCTCGCGGGGGACCGAACATTCTTGCGCTCTTGTAATGAACGTGTGCCGCAGTTCGTGCAGGTGGTGGTTGGGCATGAGCCGCTTCATCGCCTGCGTGAGAACGTCGGGATTTACCGTGCGCAACGTGTCGAGGTTCATTGCAGGGAGCCACCGTGCAAGCATGGGCGTAATGGGAATGAGCCTTCTCCGCTCCTGATAGCCTTTCCGCATTTTCGAGCATACCACGGAAACGAACTCGCCCTCGATACAAGCGCTCGCAAGCTCGCTCCGACGGATTCCCGTATAGAGCAGAAACACGAGCGCGTTTTTCACTTCGGGTGCACATTCGCTCGCCGTGATAAGCTCGATGAGCTCGCGCTCTTCCGCCCGCGTCAAAGCGCAGCCGTTCTTTTCCTCGTACTTCGGCGGCTTCAATAAGCGCATGGGCGATTTCTCCAAGAGGTCGTCGCCCACCGCAAAATCGAATATGGCTTTCATCGTTTGGAATACCTTCGTCGCCGTTCTCGGCTTTCCCGCTTCTATGTAGTCGTTTATAACGCTCTGAATGTCCGATTGACGGATTCCGTCAATGCTCCGCCCTGCGAACGCAGGCAATAAGCTTGCACGGAAAAGGCTTTCGTAAAACGTGATCGTTCCTTGCTTGACCGTCGGACGTTTGAGCTCGAACCAACGGAGAGCGACCGTTTCGAAGAGCGGCGCGCCCGCGGGTTCGGCGAGTTCGGCAGCTTCTCCCTGCGTCGGCAATTTGGAGCTTGCGAGCGCGGCGAGGAATTTCGGTTTCAGCTTTTCGTAGTCTTTTGACGAAACGGCAAGGTTCAATCCGAATTTGCGCAAGCGCGCTTCAAAAACTCCGTTGGACTTCTGCCGCACGGGAACGGGAAGTTCGATAGTAATTAGATTTTGAAATTCTTTCGGCATTTGTTTAATCTCCTTTTTAGTGAAATGAAATGCCGATTTTGGCGCAATGGTGTTTTGGCTCGGTTGTACCTCCTTTGCGCTCGGGAAAAGAATTACGTTCCCCAACGCGTTTTTTTTGCCCTATCAATCAGAGCGGCGCGCTCGTTCTCGTCGGTATCGACAAGGCGGAGCAGTTCGGCGGAGAGAGTGAGCATTTGCGCGGCTATCTCCTTGAAACGGGATAAGTTTATCATACAAAATCTCCTTGGCGGAATGTCGCCAAGGAGTATTTTATTATCTTAGGCTTTTTTCTGCAAGCCGCCTTCCGACGGAACACCTGCGAGCACTCGCACGGTTTCAATCGCTGCGTCTTGCAAAGCGGGCGAGAGCTTGCGGAAATGTCGCAAAATTTCTTCCTCTTTTGCAGGAAGCGCCGACGGAGCAGTATGCGCTCCTTCACCCTCGTACGTATCCGATTGTTCAAGAAGATAATCCGTCGATACATGAAAATATTCGGCAAGCTTTCGTATAGTAGACGCTGTTGCTTCGTTTCGTCCTATTTCTATTTTTGCGATTGTAGACTGACTAATCCCTGTTGCTTCTGCGACTTGCTTTTGACTTACGCCATAGTCATTTCTTAAATCTAAAATAATTTGATTAAGTCCCATAATATAATTTTACCAAAAATAATTCAAAATGTACTTGACAAGTGCATACTTCATTGCTATAATCGTTAGCGAGTACATTTTTCATTTTTAAAGGAGAATCGCGAAATGCCACTATCAATCGAAGTATGCTTGTGTATCCTACTTTGCGCGGCGAGTATGCTATTCGGTATGCTTGGAATCTATTTCATGGAGCGAGCGCTACTGTACCAAGCGCGCCGTGAAGATGAAATTGAAATCCGCAACAAAGAAAAATCCGCTTCATCAGAAGCGGTTAAAATCAATAAGGAAAAATAAAAGTTGCTCCCCGTTTAACAAGGAGCAACCGTGGTGACTAATCGTCTTCTTCCGCTTCTTTTTGGGCTTTTTCGGCAAGAATTACAAATGCACATTTGTAACCCGATTCATCATCAGTTCTTACCGCTAATGCACAACATTTTTGGCAACTCATATCCACATTTGAGAACGGACAAAAACCCATAGACCTTATACCTCCTTTGTAGATTTTGCTTTTGACCAAGAAGCAATCAAACTTGTACAATTCCCCTTTGAGCGAGTAAGATTTTTCCTAACCCTTTCTCGCAAAAGCAATTATATCACAAAGAAGGTATTTCGTCAATACCGAAGGGCGGAAAAGCTCTTCGGTTCTATGCCGACGCAGGAAGCGTACGGGAGTTGGATTCTCTCGGTCGGCAACAAAAAACCAAAGGAGAATTGCAAAATGCAAGAAATAGTAAACGACTGCCCGTGGGTAGTCCACAAACCACAAGCCGACCTTGAAATAGAGAAAATCAAAAAGAAACCGTATGTCTGCGTAACGGCAAAATTCTATACGAAGCGCAAAAAATTTTTAGCGGCTATTAAATACTTTTTTGCGGAACCGCAGGGAAGCATTTTTGTACGTACTGATTGTTTGGGAGAGGCATGGGGCTGTTTTTATCAGTACGACAACGGCTCAATCAAGCGATTTTTAGCAAGTCGCCTCATGCTTAGCTCAAAACGCAAACTTTATATGCACGCCGAATACGTACATTTTTCCTCGGGCGATAATCGCCTTGATAGATACCAAATCTACGACGAATTTGCAGACAAAGAAGGTAATTACTCTTTTTCCAAAAAGCACGCCAACCCTTATTCGTCGTTTTTGTTGGACGTGGGGAAACGGCAGTCCTACGCTTATAAGGAGAAGTCGTTTAATGGCGACGAAGACGACGAAGACACTTCCGATTAGTCGGGGATTTTACGGCGCCGACGTTCGATATTATATCCCCGCACGGGTGGGACGAAGCGTGTGCAGCTCGCGCCGATCGGAGATCCCACCGCGAGCGAAAATCCCCGAATTTCAAGACGGAAACGAGAAGCTTCCCCCACCTAAGCGGGGGTGTAAATAAAATCAAAGGAGAATTGTAAATGGATATTTTGGAGTTATGCTGTGTCATCATGGTTTGCGCCGCTACCGCAGTCGTGGTTGTCTTTGCCGTCGGGTTGATTCTCTACCTGATTGTCGGAATGGTCGGAGTATTTTTTGAGAAGAAAACAAAGCAAGAGAAAGAAAAGTTCGTACACGCCCCGACCGAGAGCGCTGTGTACATTTCCCAAATACGCGATACAGCGATAAAAGAAACTTTACAACAATGTTTGACCTATTGCGAAGAACAGGACGGCATTTGTCACGACAGCGATTTAGAAGATATCGCTAAGCAATACGGCGTAGATTTGTACGAGAACGACGAAGGCGACGAAGATACTTCCGATTAGTCGGGGATTTTACGGCGTCGACGTTCGATACTATATCCCCGCACGGGTGGGACGGAATATGTGCAGCTCGCGGTGATCCGCGAGCCCACCGCAAGCGAAGATCCCCAAATATCAAGACGGAAACGAGAAGCTTCCCCCTGCCTATGCGGGGGTGCTAAATAAAATCAAAGGAGAATTGTAACTATGGACAAAGCAGTAAAGGTTCGTATTGAAGATACGACGAATGGACAGGTGCAAGAGTGGGAGTCAAATTGCGCCGTAATTATTTCGGTGGACGAAAAAGGCGATGACTATTACACGCGAGTTTGTTCAGTAGCGCTTTGCAATCCCGCTATGCAGTTTCTACTCGTGAAGGCGTTAAAGAAGCAAGAAAAGAAAATTAAAAAACGTATTACTAAGGGCTTTCGAGAGTTTCTCTCCAATCTTTACGACGAGGAAGAGGAGAGCGACAAATGACGGAGAAGCAATTAGAAAAGAAACGGGCGGAGCACAAAATTACCGAGAAAGAAATAGCGGGCATGGACGCGAGCGAGCTCAGGAAGGAGCTCCGCGGTTTAGATAATTTCGTCGGGAGCATTTGGACGGCTATGCGCATGAACCAAAAAGAAGCGGCAGAGCTCGCCAAAGCGGTAAAAGCGGCGTTCCTTGAAACGGGCGGAATAGACGGTGTAACGGTAATCAATGCCGAAGCCGCCCTGCGCGCTTGCAAGCTTGCCGAGAACTTTCTCGCATAAGGGGGCAACGCATGGGAATGGAAATAGACAACGATTTTGACTTATACGGCTTCGAGCGTAAACGCCTCGGAAATGGCGGCGTTGCGTTTTATCGATACGAAATGCCGAAGAGCAAAAATCTCGAACCCACCGTTCGGGAAGAAAACTATTACAGCACGTACGAATACTCCGTATACCGCGTGCAGGTCCCGAAGCCGCAGGCGCGGGTTCTGACGGGCTCGGTGCTAATAGTCCGAAACAGTAAGAACCGTTACAAATTTTGCATGGAGAACGGCAAGGAAGTGACCTTCGGAGACGCGACGACGTTAAAAGAAATACGCGAGCAAATAGACGCATTTTTCAAGGAGAAGAAAAGATGAGCAACCGTATTCGTTGCATATGCGGCGCGAGGTTACAACCCCACCGCCTAATCAAAAACGGGCTTGCGGTATGCCCCGATTGCGGGGAGAAAATCCCGTGCAAGCGGGTTCAAAAGTCCCGCAGGCGCAATGCTCGCATATTCAAGCTCCATTGTTTTTGCGGAAAGCGTTACCGTATCCCGCTTCCGTCGGGCTCCTTTCAGTTCCATTGCAGGAGCTGCGGGCGCGGGCTCTTCTCGGTCCGACCGCGCGAGCTGAACGGAATAACGCTGCCGCGCTACATAGAAACAGCACACACTCTATAATGCCGACAGGCGGGGAACTCTCCGCCCCTCGGCTTGCAATTCCCTTTGATTCGGCGGGACGTACGCGCCCCGCCGATGAAAAGGGAAAAGACATTTTAAGGGAATTGCACCAAGTACGGCAATATCGGTAGCCAACCGAATTGAAAATATAATTGCGAGGTGCAAAAATGGCAAAAGAAACAAAGAAAAAAGCAAAGCATTGGGGCGTTACCGTCGCCATTATTTTGGTGGTGATTTTCGCTCTTGTACTGAGTTTGAGCGTCGTCACGAGCGGCTTCCGTGATTGGGCGAAGCTCAAACCCGAACCTGAACAGGCGGAACAGCCTACCGAAGAGACAGAAACAACGGGCGGGCTCGTAATGCCCGAAGCGACTAAGGGAAACGGCATTGCGCTGATGAGCGCGCCGATCGCCGAAGCGAATTATGAGGACTACGGTATTTCTACGCAGGCAGAAACGGCGCACACGATCACCGCAACCGTCGAGCCCGAGAACGCGACGGACAAGCGGGTAGCTTGGTCCCTTTCATGGAAGAACCCTTCTTCCACGTGGGCGAGCGGGAAAACGGTTACGGACTACGTAAAGATTACGCCTACGGCGTCGTATTCTCTTACCGCAAACCTTTCCTGCTTGCAGGGGTTCGGCGAGGTCGTCGTGTTGAAGGTCGCTTCGGTTGCGGATTCTACGGTAGCCGCCACGCGGGAGATCAACTACATGAAACGCGCCACGTCGTTCGATTGTTACGTAACGTCTATCGCGGGCGGGCACGGCTCGCTCACCGTAGACAAAACGGGCGCGGGATCCTCGTACTTGTACTGCCAACCCACCTACGGCGTTGGTACCGTCACGGGGACCGTGACCGTGACTTCCGCTACGGTTACGTTTAACGCAACGTATTGCAATATGTCCTCGTATATCACGAAAGCGAATGCGGCGATTACGAGCGGCGCGAGAGTTTCGGCAGCCACAAGTAAGACGTTTTCAAACCCCACTTCCACGAGCGGCGGCATGGCGCTTTCTTGGCGCGATTTCTTTACCGCAACGGGCGCGGGAATTTACTCTATCGGAAGCCCCGCAGAAAACCACTTGAAGAGCGGCGTCGTTTCTATCGCAGGGAACGGAGCAAGCGGTTACGGGGAAGTAACCGCAAGCATTAAGATTTCCTACGGTAGCGTTTCCGAGACCTACACGCAGAAAACGAACATTACAAAGCTTGACGCTTCCGCCCTTACCGTTACTATTAGCAACCTTTCCTATTCGGATAGTGGTACTTCGTTGACGTTCTAAGACAGCGAGGTGCACTATGGCAAATAAGAAAAAGAGTACGGTTATCGGAATCGTATCGATCGTCGTTGCGGTGTTGGCGG